>JBHHXF010000273.1:0-5403 GCA_046756905.1 Anaerolineae bacterium
CCTTCGACAGCCCTTCGGCAAGCTCAGGATGACAGCTCAGGACGCCGCTTCGCAATGGTTGCCGCGATTTCAATCGCCAGGCTGAGCACATGCCCTGGCACAGGCGCGGATTGTCTTGCTGATCCAGAAGACGGCCCACGCTCCCATGGCAATGCCGGCCAGGGCAATACGTGTCTCGTCTTTGATCGGCTGGAATGTCACGTCGTCGGGGGAAATGCGGATGTAACCGACAGGGCGCGCACGACCGCCGGCTCCGCCACCCCCACCGCCCCCTTCGCCAGCGCCGGCAACCTCCTCGCCTCCTTCCGAAGCCTCGCCCGGTCCCTGACCCCAACCGAAGCCATATCCGAAGCCGGTGCCAAATTCTGCGACGGGGATGACCGTGACATCGCCCTGTGTGGTGGGCTCGCCAAACACGGTATCAGCACTCAAGCGCTCCAGCATGCGCTCGATGGGTTGCGTTGCCTGGGTCACTTTCTCGCTCATGGGTGCGCCTCCTTGATAATTGTGATCAGCCAACAGACAGCGGCCACCAGAAGCGCAGATAGAACGATCCCGCGCATGGCTTCACGTGTGGGGTCGGTGATTGGGACGCGCCACTCGGCGCCATCTGTCTCGTGTACTACGACCTCGATGGGCGTCACGCGCAGCCACGCGCCGGCGCCACCACCCGTCTCGTCACCGCCTGAGCCTGCCCAGCCGGTTACTTGCGCGACAGGTTGAATCGTCCTCTCTCCGACTTTGATGGGCTGGCCGGCGATGCGCTTCTTGATTCTCGTGGGTCTTCTACCTGGATCCTGCACGGTGCTACTCCGCTGGCTCTTCATTCCACGGCGGCTCTGGGGCCGGCCTGCTCTCGCGCCAGATGGTGAAGAGAATCCACGCGCCGATGATCACCAGAATGAGCGGCCACCAGTTGCCGACGAACTCCAGGATGTCGAGCGCGACGCCGCCGACACCCACCGCCAGGCCGATCAGCACCATGATTCCGCCAGGGATCAGGGGCCACCAGTTGCTGACCCGCGTGAACAGTATGTCCAGCACCCAGATCAGGATGAAGCCAAGTCCAAACGAAACCAGGAACAGAGCAGCCTCATAGTTGTCCGGCACATTTTGCAGAGCAGATGCCATGACGATGCCCGTCCCCAGTCCGGTCAGGATACCGCCCGGCACAAGCCATCCGTAGTGCCGGCTCCAGAAGAACATGCCGAGGAATCCGATCCCGAGGAATAGAAGGGCCCACGCCCTCAGGTCTGTCCGTTGAGCAATCAGGAGCACGAGGCCGATCACGATGAGGACCGCGCCCGTCGAGATTCGCCCGCGCAGTCGCTCAGACTCTTGTGCACTCACTGTGTTTCACCTCCCACCATTTCTCTACGTATCAGGCCGGCTTCGGTTGCCCCGGTGGTCGGCGGATCAGTCGGGCCACTATGTCCGAAGGCGCGCCCTCAGGTAGTTCGCCAGTGCTGACACTACCTACCTGAGGGACAGGTTATACTTGAGCGCCTCATCCACTTCGGTCATTCGCTCTGGGCTCAGCCGCCCGACACAGGAGACTTCCGACTCTCCGCGTGGTGGTCGCAACCGCGAACCAGGACCGGTCTGCTGGATGGTGGCTATCTGGGCACAATTGACTGCACTACGGGCTGGTAGGCCACTCTCTTCCGGCTCAATGATCACAACGAAGGGGTAGGATCGGGGAGGCAAAGTCGTCGTGATGGCTACAACTACAGTCGTGGGGCTGTGGCGATTGCCAACGTCGTTCTGGACGACGAGAGCCGGGCGCAGCCCACCTTGCTCACTGCCCTTGATAGGATCAAACTCAACCCAGTAGATTTCACCTCGCTCAACGGGCATTTTCGAGTGCCTCTGCCACCGAACGTGCACTGGCAGCCGCGAAGTCAGCCGCTTCCTGAGCGTAGAAGCGATAGCCCTCGACTGCCAGGCTTTCTTCCTCCATCGCCTGGATCTGGGACAATGTGCGTGCGATGAACCGGCTGCGACTGATGTTCAGTTGAGCAGCCTGGCGATCAGCGAACTCAACCAGCTTCACCGGGAGCGAAATGGTGATCTTGCGGATTGATGTGATTTCAGTGGGCATGACTCACCTCCAAACTTCAAGAATACAACAACATCTTACCACATATCTGGACGTCTGTCCAGTCATACCCCTCAGGAGGAACATGCTTACTGCTCTGCACAGCGTCGTGGACTTCCGGCACGCCATCCAGATCCACCACGCTCTCCGTCAAATATGTTTCCCGCAAGGTAACTACCCAGCCTGCCCTCAGTCCATGAATGAATTCACGGCCTGATACGAAAAACGCGTTGAAACGCGTTCAAGCCTTAACCCGTTTCAACGGGTTTCGCAGTGTCAGACGGGCAATTCATTGCTCGTCACGGCGGGCTGGGTAGTTACCCCGCAAGTTACCCTCACAGAACACTCGTCGTCCGGCCTCCGCGCAGCAGCGCCAGCAGCCGGCCATGATCACAGCGTCGCAGGCACCGAGCCGCGCGGTCCAGCCGGCCACGCCGGATGTAGGCCAGCACCTCCTCTTCCAACCACGAAACGCGCACCGGCACGCCGGCCAGATCGACCACGCTTTCTGTCGTGGCCGCGGTCGGCACCCAATCGCCGGCCTCGCGCCGTTGCAGACCGCCCATTACCTCCACCGTCACGCCGTCAAAGTCGAAGCGGCCAAAGTGAGAGCGATAGGACGTCGTCTCACTCAGAGTGACAGGCTGCACGACGTGGTCGGCGAAGAGGGACTGGAAGCGATACGCACATTCGGCGTCCGTCTCAATGTCGATGTCCTTCACCCGCACCGAGACGCCGTGCAGCGCAGCCGCTGTCCCACCGACGACCTTGTAGGGTACGCCGGCCTCCTCCAAGCGCTGAGCGATCCGGCGCAGCACCGTGCGCCAACGCGGCTTGTGGGCAATCGCCAGCAGGTGCTCGACACAGCCGTGGATGGAAGGATCGGCGGCCAGATGGTAGTTTAGGTCAACCCACACATCCCAGGCATCGCCGGAGAGGGCGTTCACCTCGTCCTCGATCATGCTCACCAGGCCTTCCACGCCCAGAACGACCTGGACCTCGAAGCCTGCTTGCCGGCACATCAGCGGAACCTCATCGGGATGAGCGAAGTGGGCGACGAAGACCTGACCGTCTTCTCCCCGAGGAGGGAGAAGACCTGTGTCCAGGATCGACTCCAGCAGAGCCGGCTGCTCCAGGGGAAAGGTAGGCTCGTGAGCAGCCGCGTAGCGGAGACCGGCGTAGCGAGAGATGAAAGCAGCAAACAGAAGACCGCCGGGCTTCAGCACGCGGTAGGCCTCGGCCAGGGCTTGTCGGCGATTCTCTGCCTGAAGAAGGTGGTAGAGCGGTCCCATCAGGAGAACGGCATCGAAGCTCGCATCGGGGAAGCGGGCGAGGTCGGTCGCTGTGCCCTGCCCGTAGCCGGCCAGGGTCACGCCGGCCTCGGCCGCCTTCGTCTCGGCCAGTTGCAGATTCTCGGATGACAGGTCGAAGAGGGTGACAGTGTAGCCGGCGCGGGCCAACTCGATGGCGTAGCGACCGGGTCCGCCACCGCAGTCCAGCACGTGGACTGGAGGATGAGGAAGATGTTCGCTCAGCGCCCGCATGGTCACTGCAAACTCGGTGCGGTGGCGCTCCAGCCGCTCCCACTCGCGCTCAGCCTGCTGGTCGTAGTAGCGCGCGACCGACTTCGTTGCCAGGTCCTGATCCTCTGTTGCCAATCCAGGGTTTCTCCTGAAGATAGATGGCTGGTTGGCTGGATGGCTAGACAATGCTGACCTCTCAGCCAACTAGCCATCCAGCCAACCAGCCATCGTAGGATAATGTACCCAAGCCCATTTTCGCCTCGGTCAGGAGACCTTCGGCGATCAAAAAGCCCGGCCTGCAATAGCCGGGCTAAAGGCAATTCAGAATACTGCCGCTCCTGACAACTTGATTCTCGATGCCCCCAACGGGATTCGAACCCGTGTCTTCACCTTGAAAGGGTGATGTCCTGGGCCTGGCTAGACGATGGGGGCCAACTGACAACGTGAGAGCAATTGTAGCACTGATCCCGTGCAGCGTCAAATCCATGGGATAAATCTCGACATAAACCCTTGACTTATGACTTTCACTACAGTATAATCACGCCAGGCAAGCAGGGGAGAGCTGTCTGGCCGGCAGCCGCACGTCAGACTACTGCGCGAGAGAAAGGGTACATGACCGCCGAAATTTATGCTGGAAACGATGACTGGATCGAAGTTGCCTCTTGGCGGGGTGATGGCAATAAGAAGACGGAGCCATTCCCCATCTCGGGCGCGGAGTGGCGCATCCGCTGGATGAAACACTCCACTAGCCACCGACCCGGTTACATCACTGTCTTTGTGCACCACTCCGATAATCGTCTGGTGGGTCTAGCCGTGAATGAACGCGTCATGGAGAGCGGAGAATCGTATCTGGACGAACAAGGGGAGTTTTATTTGGATATTGTTACTCGCCGCTGTGAGTGGGAAATCATAGTCGAGGAGAAACGCTCCTGATCTTATTGTCGGAGCTTGCCTCAACCGTCAATTCATCGACGATGCCGACGACCACAGCGCGGATCGGCGCCGGATCCATCTTGACGACCTGTCGCGCGGAGTTACCCTCGTCGAGGATGAGCACAATCTCGCCGGCCCCCGCTCCCACCGCATCCACCGCGATCGTGTAGCGCCCGGTCGGCTCGCCGTCCGGGGTCAGCAGGTCACACAACAACAGCCGGCGATTATCGAACACCGGTGCGTTGATGGTCGACACCACGGTTCCGGCCACGCGCCCGATCTTCATCAGCCGGCCTCCTCGTCCAGCGCCACCTGGTCCACAATCCCCACGATGGCGTGATCAACCGGCACGAAGGTCTCCGGCAGCGCCAGGGCCGCCTCGCGGCTGGCGACCACGTAGACAAGCTCGCCCGGGCCGGCCATCGCCACGGCGTCTGCGGCCACCACGGGCTGGCCGGTCGGCTGCTGATGCTTGTCCAGCGGCTGGACGATCAGGAACTTGATCCCCTCCAGACCGTCGTATTTGATTGTCGCGACTACTGTTCCGATCACACGAGCGAGTTGCATCGTCTTCTCAGGTGACTATTGCAGATCAGGGTTGGTGAACTTGTCCCGTATTGCGTACTGCGTAGTGCGTATTGCGTCTCTGTCCAAGGCCATTACACAGTACGCAATACGCAGTACCTTGCACTCCATCTCGGACTTAGGGCACGACAAACCGCCCATCTTTCTGGAACAACTCCCCATCCACGTACACCTCGCCGCCGTCCCGCAGGTCGCAGATCATGTCCCAGTGAATGGCCGATTTGTTCTGGCTTCCGGTTTCGGGATAGCCGGCGCCCAGCGCCA
>JBHHXF010000274.1:0-5402 GCA_046756905.1 Anaerolineae bacterium
TGCCGTACTCGCCTCGCCGGTGCCGATCGCGCAGCCTCTGCTCCAGTTGACGAACCCCTCCGATATAGCCAGTGTGGAGCACCACAGCCGCGGCGCCAAACCGATGGGCCGTGTCGATGGAGGTTCTGGCCGCCTCCACCGCACGCCGGCGCCGTGCCTCATCCAGAGCAGTTAACTGACCAGGTCCGGCGGTTGGTCGCGGGCAAGGATCATGCACAGCGGCGATCCGGTAGTCGCCAGGCTTCACGCCGTCGAAGAAGCGCTGGTACAGGATGTGGCTGAACTCGAAGGCCTGGAAGCCCATCTCGTGGCCGGCCTCGAAAAACGGAAGCAGGTGATCGTAGCGGCGTTGAAGCCACATGGTGGAAAGAGCAATGGGTTGCATGGAGCTGTCCTTTGCTGAAATGCGACTACCTTGACATTGCGTTACTACTCAGCCACTTCGCGCCTGGCGAATGAATTCGCGGCAACCCTTGCGAAACCGACCTTCGTCGGTTGGGTCTTGAGTCGCCGAAGGCCGACTTCGCAATGGCGACGTCCTGAGCTTGTCGAAGGGTTGCCGCGATTTCAATCGCCAGGCCGAGTAGCTATGCTAAAATCAACGAAGTCCAACACGTACACATTGGCATCAACGTGCACCACCAGGTTGATCGGGCGTGTGATGGGCCAGGACTCGGAAGCTGTGCTCGACGCGGTTGGGGTCGTGCCTTCGATGCTCAGCACCTTCACCTCGTCGTCGGCCACGCCGGCCAGCAGGTACCCGATGGCGGCTGGGTCGCCGGCGATGAGCCTGCCGGCAACATCGTCACCCGTGGCCACGACAGCCCTGGGCGTGACTCGCGCGCCCTCCATTACCTGCGTCTCGAACGACACCCGCGAAACCGCCCCGTCCTGCTGGCTCACTACCAGAATCTCCTGGGTGTCCCACTGCGGATCAATAGATGCCCAGTCCCACACCCGACCGGAAAAGATGTCCCGCACCTGCTCCCAGGTCAGCGTTTCGACCGGGTTGGACGGATGCACGGCCAGCACGACTGGCCGCCGGCCAATCTGCGTCGCTTCCAGCTCATCGCGAGGCGGATCGATAGACCGTGCCACCAGCGCCACATCTACATCTTGCGTGGCAATCGCGTCAATCGCCTCCTGAGCCGGCATCACAGCCAGCTCAAACGTGACGTACGGATACGTCTTTGAGAACGCCTGGGTCAGGTCCTGGGCAAGCCGGGAAAGGTGGGGAATCGTGGCCAGGCGGATCTCAATCGGTTCAGCCGGCGGTGTGGGCGTAGCGCCGGCACAACCAACCACGACGAAGACACAGACAAACAACAGTGCAGTACTGCGCCGGAGACGAGTTATGAGATTCATCCGATGGATATCTATGCAATCATTGTAGGGGCGAGGCAGGTCGGAGAGCAGGTTTGTTTGATG
Organism: Anaerolineae bacterium; assembly: GCA_046756905.1. Taxonomy (GTDB): domain Bacteria; phylum Chloroflexota; class Anaerolineae; order Epilineales; family JAANWY01; genus JBHHTZ01. Next base: position 1,429 of record JBHHXF010000274.1, read on the forward strand.
ATGAGCCTCCAATCCGACCTGCCTCGCCCCTACTACCGCAGCCAGTACACAGCCAACCCCATCAACCCGACCACCCAACAGTAAACGGCGAATACGTGCAACGCGTGACGTTGAAGGTAATTCATGAGAAAGCGGATCGCCAGGTAGCCAGTGAGGCCAGCCACGCTGAACCCGGCAATCAGCGTCGCCGCCTGTGTTGCCGCTAATCCTCTCCCCAGCAGGTCCAACAGCTTGAAAGCGCCGGCTCCGAAAATGACCGGCGTAGCCAACAGGAACGAGAACCGCGCGGATTCGCGACGACTTAGTCCAACCAACAGGCCGGCGGCAATCGTAGCCCCCGATCGGGAGATACCAGGCGCGATGGCCAGGGCCTGGGCCAAGCCGATGAACAGCGCGCCAGTTACCGTGAGGTTCCACGCCGGCAGGGACGAGGCAAGCGGGTTGGAACCTTTCGATCCAGGCAAAGACGTCGTCCCGCTTGCCTCGCCCCTACCCAGATGGCGATGGCGCCACTGCTCGCTGGCAACCAATAGCAGGCCGGTGATCAGCAAGAAGCCGGCAGCCCAGTTTGGGCGACCGAATAGACCCTCGAAGAAATCCTGGAAAAGGAACCCCGCCAGGCCGGCCGGGATGCTACCCAGAAGGATCAGCCACGCCAGCCGGCGCTGAGGGTCGGAATTCACACGCCGCTCGCGCAGGCTGATGAGCCATGCGCGTGCCAGCTCCCACAAATCGTCCCAGAAGTAGACCACGACGGCGACAAGCGTGCCCCAGTGGACAACCGTATCAAAAACCAAACCTGGTTCAGGCCAATTCAGTAGCCACGGGACCAGCACCAGATGGCCGGAGCTACTTATGGGAAGGAACTCGGTTGCGCCTTGAACAGCACCAAGGATAATAGCTTGCAGAATGCCCATGCGATCAAGCACGCTCGTTCGGATCAAACAGGCGCTGATGTTCCTGCAGAGCGAACCGGTCTGTCATGCCGGCGATGTAGTCAGTGATGACGCGATACGCTGGCAGTGACAAGGGTCCCCCCACCTGCGCGTTGGGGTCCATCTCCAGGAGCTGATCGCGGGTCTTGGGTGGCAACTGGCGGTAATCCTCGCCGAACGCCTCAAACAGAGAGGTGACAGTGCGCTCCGCTTTGCGGAACATGCGTATTACACGAGGGTGATGGTAAAGATTGGCGTAGAGGAAATCCTTGAGCTCACGTACCTTTTCGTCCATTTCTGCGGATAGGCTCACCAGGTTTTCGGGGTAATCGCGAACGTCGTCTGTTGAGCCAGGCGCGGCTTGCGCGATGCGCGCTGCGCTGGTTGTCACCAGGTCTGTGATCAGTCGATTGATCAGATCGCGGATCACCCGATGCCGCGTAAGCTCAGAGTATGGCTCATCGACGGCCGACATCACTTCCTGCCACAGCCTGACTGGCTGTAGGGCCGGCATGTCCGGGCTGAGCATTCCCGACCGCAGGCCGTCGTCCAGGTCGTGGGCGCTGTAGGTGAGCTCATCGGCAAAGTTGACAATTTGGGCCTCGATGGATGCGCGCCGGTCGGGGTCAAAGCGGTCTCGCCACTCGGGTCCGACCTCGTCGTATTCGGTGGCGTGCTTCACAATCCCCTCACGCGTCTCCCATGTCAGATTCAGCCCGTGGAATCCTGCCCAGCGTTTCTCCAGCTCTTCCACGGTTCGCAGGGTTTGCACGGTGTGGTTGAAGCCGTGCCCCCGGTTGGCCGGGTCTGTCGGGTCCAGCGCCATGCGTTCCAGCATCAGCCGATCCAGCGTGATCTCGCCGGAGTGTCCGAAGGGCGAGTGTCCGAGATCGTGGGCCAGGGTGATGGCCTCGGCCAGATCTTCGTTGACGCGCAGTGCGCGAGCGACCGTGCGCGCGATCTGAGCTGCTTCGTTAGTGTGGGTGAGCCGCGTGCGATAGTAGTCGCCTTCGTAGTTGACGAAGACCTGGGTCTTATATTGCAGCCGGCGAAATGCCGTGGTGTAAATGATGCGATCACGGTCTTTCTGGAAGGCTGTCCGGTAGGGGTGCTCCTCGCTCGGATAATCCCGTCCCCGACTGTCCGCAGCCTTTTCGGCGTAGGGCGCAAGCCACGCCCGCTCAAATTCCTCAATCTCTTCACGAGTTCGGTACATTGAGTTCATCATGTCCTCAGTGCTGTGACCAGCAGAGCGGGTATTGGATATTGGATATTGGATATTGGATATTACCGGGCTCCTCTGTTTGCGAACCAGTCCCCAATACCCAGTATCCAATATCCAATATCCAATATCCTATCTCTTGCCGTACCTGGCATGACGCCGCGTCGATTCTAGCACAATTGGGGAATCAAGGCAACGTACCGTGGGAAAAAGTGACAATGGGCGAGATCTGCCCTGTCCCGCCCATTGTCGTCGGAGGTGCGCGCGCTGTGGTCGGGAGACCACTTGCGCTCGATAGGGAGTATGTTTAGGCTTGTACTGAGTCCTTCGATAACCTCAGGACAGGCCTTGTCGAAGTACTAACATTCACTGAACCCGCAAGAATAGCATTTGCGGCAACCCTCTTCGCGAACTAAAGTCGCCTGCCCGCATTCAGGACAATAGTCATCTGTGAACCTGGCTGCGCCATTATCGCCTGGATCGGAGGATAACGGTGGGGTCGGCAGCGCCGGCTGACCCAAGTGCTCTGCCAACGCTTGCGCCACGCCGTCCGGCAGAGATGCAACCCGATGCGGGCCAAAACCCAGGGAGCGGCCGCCGCCGATGTCGGATAGCTCGGCGATGACCTCGCCCAGCCGTTCCTCCGGCGAACGCGGCGACGGCAACCGCAACACCAGCGAAATCAACCGGCCAATGGCTTCGGCGGCGGCTGAGGTGTCACTGCCGCCCTTCCCCACGTTGAGAAACACCTCGAAGGGATGTCCGTCTTCATCCTCGGTCACGTTCACGTAGGCGGTCCCCAAGGGGGTGGCCTGCTTGTAGGTGTAGCCGCGCAGCTTCCGGGGTCGTGGTTTCTTGATGAGGTGCCCATTCATTTCTTTGATTAGTTGCGCGACTGCGTCTGTCCTCTCCTTGGCGTCCAGAGTCTCTTTCGTCTCCAGGACCACCTTTTCCCGCGTGCCGGTCACGTACACGGTTAGCCCCTTGCAGCCCAGTTCCCAGGCCAGCATGTATGCCCTGGCTACGTCATCCGGGGTGGCGTGCTCGGGGAAGTTGTTGGTCTTGCTAATACTGTTGTCAACGAAACGCTGAATCGCCGCCTGCATGCGCACATGTTCCTCCGGCGTGATGTCGTTGGCCACGACGAAGGTGTGTCGGATGTGATCGGGGACAGCTTCGATGTTTTGGCAGGTGCCGCTGCGCATGACTTCATCGTAGATGAAGCGCCGGGCTTCCTCGTCTATGCCGGCCTCGACCAAGGCTTGCTGGAAGAGGGGGCTGGTGTACTGCAGGTCGAGTTCGTCCTCGCCGTCCTGGACATGGCGAATGTACGCCAGGGCGAACACCGGCTCGCAGCCGTACCCCTCACAGCCGGCCACTGTGGCGATGGTTCCGGTCGGGGCGACGGTCGTCTGGGCTGCGTTGCGGATGCCGTAGTGTCGGATGCCTTGGACGATCTCGTTCCAGTCCACCGGAGGCCGGCCAAAGTCCCGCTGGTAGGGGGTGAGTGGCGTTGGCGGCTTCCACTTCAGATTCTCTGGATCGTAGATGCTGCCCTTGATGGCGGGGAACGGGCCGCGCCGGCGCGCCATCTCAATGGAGGTCTTCATGCAGTGATACCGCACAAACTCCATAACCTGGGCTGCCAGTTCCTCGCCGTCTGAGTTACCGTACCGAACCCGCTGACGGTACATCAGATCCGCCAGCCCCATGATGCCCAGGCCGATGCGCCGGGCATAGTGGGCTGCCTTTTCGAGCTCAGGCACCGCCGGCACGTATTTGTTGGCGCTCACCACGTTGTCCAGGAAGTGGGTCGC
>JBHHXF010000275.1:0-5397 GCA_046756905.1 Anaerolineae bacterium
CCGGCCTATCTCCCCTGCGCCTTGTCGTCGCGCAACGTCATGTAGGTGCTGGTCGCTCTGGCAACCAATTGATCTTCTTCGTCCAATACGTCGCACTCAACCAGGCCGACCATCCGACCTCGCTTGACGACACGGCCAATGGCCCGCAACTTCGCGTTCTACACCGGCTTCAGGAAGTTGATTTTCAGCTCCAGCGTGGTGAACGTTTCCCCCTCATCCAGCGTGCTGACGCAGGCCATCCCCATCGCAGCGTCGGCGATGTCGCAGAGGACGCCGCCGTGCAGCGTGCCCATCGGGTTGGCGTGGCGTTCGGTCGCCTCGAACTCGACGACGGCCTGGCCGGCATCCATGGAGACCATCGTGAAGCCGATCAGCTCGGCGATGGGCGGCGGGACCTTGCCGCGCATCATCCTGCCGGCTCGTTCAAGCCACTGGCTACTCGCCGGAGATTCTCGATTCAACTTCGCCTCCTCGTGATTCAGAGTTATGGGACAGACAAACTCGATGGCGATGCTGATAACATGGTTCAGACGAGTGTCCAAGTCGGCCGCCTGGCCGTCACGGGACCGCGCAGCTTTACTCGGGCTGGACGGCCGACCCGACCGTCTTGCCTGGCCGGGCAGCAGGATGAGGCTGTGAGACTGGTGGCCGGCTCATGCGGTAAGGAGCGGCAATCGACAGGCGTTCTGTGGTGAGGGACTAAAGAGAGATGAGCGTCTTATCGAGCTGGATCAATAAACGGTAGTGAATATCTGCGCTGGACACGGCTGGCGACTTCCGATCAGCGCGCGATGCTGCCCGTGCATGATGCAATGCGGTGTCTGGCTTACCAAGGGCCAGGTAGGCTTCGCTCAGCAACTTGTGGGTCTGCGGCAGAAAGGCCGGCATGGCAATCTCCTGACACACCCGAATCGTCTCCTCTAGGTGTTGCACTGCCTGGTCATACTCGCCCCGCTGAAGGTGCATGTCCCCCAGGTTGTGGAGCGAAGCGGCCACGCCGGCCATGCTGCCCAACTCCCGACGAATCTTCAGGCTTCGATGGTGGTGTTCCAGCGCGCCCGTGAGATCCTGTTGCGCCAGGCAGACGAAGCCCAAGTTGTCATCCACGACGGCCTCCCCCATTCGATCGCCCAGGATCTGCTTGAGGGCCATACTCCTCTCGAAGTGGCCGGTTGCCTCGGCGAATCTGCCCTGGCGGTAGCCGATGTGACCCAACAGGATCTCTATCTCCGACTGCTGCCAGTCAAGTTCCCCTTCGTCCCTGAGTTCAGCAATCTGCTCCAGACCACTTAGCGCCCGGTCGCAGCAGGCCGCCGTCTCCTCGTAGTCTCCCCGGAATAGGTGCGCCCAGCCGGTTTGTCTCTCCAACTGCACCAGTTCCAGCCGGCTCTCTCGATCCAGGGAGGTTTCTGCCGTGTCCAGCACTTCCCTTGCCGCCTTCAATGTAGCGAGAGCGACGTCGTGTTGCCCTCGCTTGACCTGGATGCGGCCTACCTTTCGACCGATCTGTGCCCGACGCAGTGGCGTTGGATCACCGCCGGCTGGGGTGAGGAGCAAGCGGTATTGGTACAGCGCTTCGTCGTAGCGGCCGATCAGGTCGCAGACATCGGCCAGGCGCTCGTGGAGACTCTGGAGCGCCGGCGCGGCGTCCAGCGATTCCGCCAGCCCTTCAGCACGGCTGTAGAAGTCCAACGCAGTGGCGTGGGCATGGGCTTGCCGCGCCTGATCGCCGGCCATGATCAGATACGTTAGAGCTTTCTCCATGTTCTGCCCGCGCTCGAAGTGGTAGGCCAGTTGCACTGCGATCTGCGGGGCCTGGGCCTGGTACAGGTGCTCCAGATAGGCCGCCACGTCGCCGTGGAGGAACTCGCGCTCCACCTCAGACAGCCGGCCATAGACATATTGCTGGAAGAGGCGGTTCCGGAACTCGTAGAGGTACAGCCGCCGGCCAGTGATCGTCTCGACGCCTCGCTCCTGGACCAGGCGGTGCCGGCCGGCCAGGTCCTGAGCCAGGTGCCTGAGTGCCAGCCGCTCGTCGGCGCCCGCCAGATGAGCAACCACCTGGGCAGTGAACTCTTCCCCCTCCACGCTGGCCACCGTCAGGATCTCCCGCAGCGGGGCTTCCAAACGCCCAATCCGCTCCCCGATCACGCCGTCCACGCGCGCCGGCAGATCGGCGAAGTCGAGGGGGTGGGTCTGGGCCCAAACCGGGGCGGCGGAGGGGTCCGAGGGTGTCTGCGCCAGAACGCCTCTCTCCGCCAAGTCTCGCAGCAGCTCCACTGTGAACAGAGCATGGCCCTCGGTTCGCCGCGCGATCAACTGCTTGAAGTCATCCTCCAGTTGGTGGGGGGCATACGCTGCGTCAATGTAGTCCGACACGAACTGAAACGCCCGTCCCATTTCCACCCGATAACTGCTCTGGCCGGTCTCTAAACTGCTCTGGCCGGTCTCTGATCGAGCCAGGGCCTTGTCTGGGGCGGTGGGGGCGCGGTCGGAGACCGGCCCCAGCGGTTTGGAGACCGGCCCCAGCGAGAGGGTGCCCTCCAGGCTGATCTCGACCTCTCCGAAGTAGCGCTTGAATTCGTTGACCACTGACTCCAGCGAATGCCGTTCGTCTGGCGCGAGAGGGGGGCCAAGGGCCACGTCGCTGGGGCGGTAGGTGCCGATGAGGAGGACCGGGACGTCACGCAGGCTGCGGCCCAGGTAGAAAAGCAGCTCGAGAGAGGCATCGTCCGCCCAGTGCAGGTCGTCCAACAGCAGAGCCAACGGCTGTTGGCGGGCCAGGCCGGCCAGCACCCGCCGGTACTGCTCGAAGAGGCGATCCGGTGTAAGCTCCTCGCCGCGCGCCGGCGCATCCTGGTGCGCCACCCGCCCCTCCAGCTTCTCCCACCAGCCGGCCGTGTCGGCCACGACGGCCGCCAGTCGGGTAACGAGGCCAGCCCCCGGCACGAAGACGCCGATCAGGTCGGGCCCCACCTCGCCTACGATCTGGCCTGACTGAACCAGAAGCCGTCTCAAGCGGCTGGCGTTCTCGGGAGTGATGGCCTCTTCGGCCAGCTTGATCTCGACGTCGCCCGTCAGGAGGGCCAGGATCTCGCGGAAGGGGAGGTAGGCGTCGCCGCGGCCCAACTGGGCGTTGCACTCGCCGACGGCAACCACCAGGTCTGGATAGGCAGCCTGGGCCAGGCGCAGAAACTCGTGGGCCAGCGTGGTCTTGCCCGTTCCCGCTTCCCCGGTAATGAAGACGATCCGGCTCTCACCGGCGATGACCTCCTCCAGGCGTCGCCCCAGGGCGGCCAGTTCCATCTCTCGCCCAACAATCTGAGCAGAGGCGAAAGGGGGAGGGGGAGGGGGAGCAGATGAGATGGGGAGAATCTCCTTGTCTCCTCTGCTCCTCTGCCCCTCCGCTCCTCTGCTCCTCTGCTCCTCTGCACCCCTGCTCCTCCGCTCCTCCGCACCTCCGCTTTTCTCCTCGCCCCCGGGGCCCCCTGGAGGGCCCTCGCCGCCGAAGGCACGAGCCAGCGCTTCGGCCAGCTCGCCGGCTGTCTGATAGCGGGCGCCGGGTTCCTTGGCCAGCGCCTTCAAGACGACCGGCTCAATGGCTTCGGGTAGATCGGGGTTCAGGCTGCGCGGCGGCGGCACCGGGTCGCTCATGTGCTTCAGTGCCACGGCCATCGGTGTGTCGCCGGCGAACGGGGGCTGGCCGGCCACCATCTCGTAGAGAACAGCGCCCAGGGCATAGACGTCGGTGCGGCGGTCCACCTCTCGCGTGGCCTGGATCTGCTCGGGGGACATGTAGGTCGGCGTGCCCATCATCTCCTCTCGCGTCACCGCAGTACCACGGATCAGCTTGGCGATGCCGAAGTCAGTTAGGATCGCCCGGCCCGCGTCGGAGAACATGATGTTGGAGGGCTTGATGTCGCGGTGGACGACGCCCTGAGTGTGCGCATAGTCCAGCGCGTCGGCTACTTCTTCGACGATCCGCATCGCATCGGCCAGGGGCAGAGAATCCCCACTCGATTTCAGTCCGGCCAGCCGCTCCTTGAGGGTCCCGCCAGTGATGTATTCCATGACCATGTAGTACAGTCTGTCGTGAGCCCCGAAGTCGTGTACCTGGACGATGTGGGGATGGCGCAGCGCCGCCACGGCCTGGGCCTCGCGGCGGAAGCGCCCCAGGAAGTCCGCGTCATCGGCCAGGTGGGCGAAGAGTATCTTGACGGCGACGTCGCGCTTCAGTTCCGCGTGCCGGCCTTTGTACACCCGCGCCATGCCGCCCTGGCCCAACTCCTCGGTGATGACGTATGGCCCCAGCCGGCGCCCGACCAGAGCAGCTCCCAGGCCGGCTACGGCCCCGCGCGTGCCCTCCTCGGCCACCTGGCGGCCCACAAAGCCGGCGAAAGCGGTGGACAGGTGGCGGTAGCCACCGTCATCACGGACCACCAGGCCATGCTGTTCCAGCCGGCGAGCCATCACCCGCGCCGTCTCATCCTGCGCGATCTGTTCCAGAGAGGCCAGCGTCTCCTTCTCGCCGTCGTCCAGCTTGCTCCAGTAGTAGCGAAAGTGGCCCTCAAGTTCCCCCAGGACCTTGCGCTGTACGACTTGGAGTTGGTCTTCTGAGGGATCCGACCCCCTCCCCGGCCCTCCCCCTACGAGAGCCTGCCCTGAGCTTGTCGAAGGGGGGAGGGGGAAGGTGTGGAAGCAGGTGATGTTGAGGAACAGGGGATGGGGGCCGGCCAGGTCCAGGATGAAGTCCGCCATTGCGTCGGAGAATGGGACGCCAGCGGTCTGGGACGGTCCGTGGATCAGTTGGAGGGCCTCGTCCTGGCTGAAGAGGCCCAGGCGTTGGACGGCGAAGATGTTGAAAAAGGGTGAGCCCAGCACCCCCTCGGCGTAGGAGAGTTCCAACAGGTGGGCCTGGGACGCCGTGACGTAGCACACGTCGTGGCGTGCGCTCAGGCCTCGCAGGCCGGAGAAGAAGTCGGCGTCCAGGTTGTGGTTCTCGCTCATCAGTTCGAATTCGTCGAGGAGGTAGATAAACTTGAGGCCCTGGCGGTTGAGCTTGCGCAGCGTGCGTTCGAACTGGCGGTAGGTCGGCGTGTCGGGGATGTGTACCTCGACGTCGATGCCCTGGTCCAGGAGCTGATCTTCGGTGTCCTCCAGAATGACGCGGTAGAAGCCGGCCTGGTCCAGCCGGCTAAGCCCCTCGCAGTCGATGAAGACGAAGATGTGCTCATCGGCCGGCAGGCCATGCTGCGCCATCACCTCCGGGTGGGAGATGTGCAGCAGGAAGGACGTCTTGCCAATGCGCCGCGGCCCCACGATGGACACGCTCTGGTTGTTTCGGACGAGGCTGAGGGCGTTGGTCACCTCCTGAGCCCGCCCGAAGAAGTGCTCGGG
>JBHHXF010000276.1:0-5387 GCA_046756905.1 Anaerolineae bacterium
TGTGCCACCAAACACACCAACCCTCATAATCCCTCCAGCCCAGCAATCAGTGATCAGCCCCCGCCAGGAGTTGCGCTGTCGCTCCACTCACGGCGGGCCTGACCTCAGTACTCCCACTCCAGCTCGACGCCGCCCATGATGACGGTATCTCCGACCTGGATGCCGGCCTTCTCCAATGCCTCGAAGACCCCCAGAGTCTGGACCTGGCGCTGAAAACGGGCGATGGCCTCGTCGTTGTTCCAATCCGTCATGGCCACAATCCGCTCAAGCTTTTTGCCTTCGACGCGCCAGATCAGCGGCTGTTCTGGCGTTTCTCGCTGTCCGCGCCGGAACAGCCGGAATCCATCTTCCGCCTCCGCTGTGGGGCGTAAGATCGGCAGTTCTTCGACATCGGGCGCGCGGTCGACGGGGAGTTCGTCCAACAGGCTCGCGATCCGTTGGAGCATCTCGCGCACATTCGCCTGTGTTACCGCCGATATGGCCAAGGCCGGCAGTCCTCGATGCTCCATCTCGTCCCGGACCAGCGGCCATACAGCCTGAGCATCCGGCAGATCCATTTTGTTGAAGACGACCACTTGTGGTTTGTCGGCTAGCCGGCGGCTGTATAGCTCCAGTTCTCGGTTTACCGCCGCGAAGTCTTCCAAAGGGTCATGCGCCGCGCCATCCAGCAAATGAACCAGCAAGCGAGTTCGCTCGATGTGACGTAGAAATTTATCACCCAGGCCGACGCCTTCATGCGCCCCCTCTATCAGCCCAGGAATGTCGGCCACGACAAAGTCACGATACCCGACAGTCGCCACGCCCAGGTTGGGGCTGAGGGTCGTGAAAGGGTAGTCGGCCACCTTGGGGCGCGCAGCACTGATGACAGACAGCAAGGTGGACTTGCCGGCATTAGGCACGCCTATAATCCCCACATCGGCGATTAGTTTCAGCTCCAGGGTCAGCCAGCGTTCTTCACCCGGTTCGCCCTTTTCGGCAAAGCGCGGCGCCTGATTGGTTGGCGTGGCAAAGGCTGAATTGCCCCGCCCCGCTCGACCGCCGCGAGCTACGATTACCTCCTGCCCCTCGCGAACCAGATCCGCCAACAGATCACCCGTTTCCGCATCGCAGACAGCCGTACCCTCCGGGACAGCGATCCGTTCATCGACACCGTCGGCGCCACGCTGTTTGCTTCCCGCGCCACGCCCCCCATCGCCTGCCATGAAATGCTGCCGGCGTTTGAATTGCAGCAGCGTGTTGAGGCCGGCGCTAGCGTAGATAATCACGTCTCCTCCCCGGCCCCCGTGCCCGCCAGCCGGCCCCCCCAGCGGCACGTACTTCTCCCGGCGAAAAGCCACAGCGCCATCGCCGCCATCGCCGCCCTTCACATAGATCTTCGCCTCATCAAAAAAGTATCCTTCTGCCATGGGGCAAGCATACATGAATGCCGTGAAGCTGTCAAAGCATTGGCGCAGTCCATTAACATGCTTAAAGTTTCAGGATTTTAAGGTTCGTTAGAAGCCCACTTTCAAGGCCGTTTATCGACGCAACTCCAACATGTGGTAGAGTCAGGACGCAAGAATGCCAACATCTTGTATCGCGCGTCTGCTGCACACCACCTACCGGCATTTCTGAAGGGGGCTTGAAAAAGGCGTCAGTTTCTGGTAGAATAATACCCGCGACCGTTGATGAGTTCGGCGATTGGGTTTCACTCCCGTTTTGGGAATAGATCGCAGGCTCGCAACAACCAGATCCCTAACAACACATAGTCTTACCTAACGGTAGGCGGTACGTTGCGAGGATTGCGACGGCGCGAGATCGTCGCCTGGCAGCCAACCTCATAGGCTGTGCGCCCTGGGCCGATTTCGTCTCCCCTCCTGGATCGTACACAACACCAGGCCATGCTATAGGCATCCCCGTCGGTGTTAGCGCGATGCAGGCCCCTCCTTCGCCGCATCCCCACGGTCACAACATCAGTTTGGCGCAAGCAGGCATTGCATCCAGATCAATAGTGATTTCCTGAATCCGGTTGATAGCCGGCTTGGGGATTCTTTGTCCCCAAAACCGGGTGCTCCACCGTGCAGGGTTCTCGTACCCTTAAACTCTAGCGTCGTTGACAAGGGAAAGACAGATAGACTCACTCTCAGGCAGGCATACTGTGACAGTCACACCCTCTATCACTGCACAACCGAGTGGGCAAAGCTCAAATCATCTCGCTGGCTCGCAGAATACAGTACCTACACGCGACATCAACACCTTTTGGCATGCAGCGCTAGGTGAACTAGAGCTTCAAATGCCGCGTGCAACATTTGAGACCTGGCTCAAGGGAACTTGCGTCCTTGCATACAAGCCGGCTGACCCACCGAACAAAGAGGATGCACATTTGGTTGTCGGCACGCAGAATGCCTACGCCAAGGATTGGCTAGAGAATCGACTGCAAGGCAAGGTAAGGCAAACCGTTGCCGGTGTCCTCGGCCACCCGGTAGAAGTCTCATTTCGCGTTCGTCAGAGATCGAAAGGTGTGGATGAGTCCCCCCAACTACTTCAGGGCTTGCCAGACGATACGCCGGCCACGCCGCCCCCTACAACCGATGGCGGCGGCAATACACACTGGAATGGAAAAGGCAATTCCTATACGCATCTTAACCCTCGCTACACGTTCGAGAGGTTCATTGTTGGCACGGGCAACCGGCTGGCTCATGCCGCGGCTTTGTCTATCGCCGAACATCCTGCTGAGCGTCCGTATAACCCGCTATTCATCTACGGGGGTGTCGGCCTGGGAAAGACGCATCTGCTGCACGCCGCTGGCCATCTGCCGGCGGCCCAGGGATTGAGAGTTCGGGTCGTGTCATCAGAACAGTTCACGAACGATCTGATCACTGCCATACGAACGCAGACTACAGGTGCCTTTCGGGAGAAGTATCGCGACCTGGATGTACTGCTCATCGACGACATTCAGTTCATTGCCGGCAAGGAGCGGATTCAAGAAGAGGTATTCCACACCTTCAACACCCTCCACAGCGCCAGCAAACAGATCGTTCTGACCAGCGATCGACATCCAAAAGGTCTAACAACTCTCGAGGAACGTCTCAGGTCTCGCTTTGAGTGGGGTCTCACCGCAGACATTCAACCGCCTGATCTCGAAACCCGAATCGCGATCCTGCAGTCGAAAGCTGAGCATCAACCCGTTCCGATCCCGTTGGGTGTGCTGGAGATTATTGCCCACCAGATCGAGAGCAACATTCGCGAGCTGGAGGGCGCACTGAACCGGATCGTGATGTATACACGGTGTATGAACCTGCCAATAACAATCGACACAGCAGCTCGGGCTCTCGCGGATATTTTGGCTGCCAAACCGGAACCGCCGTCAGTTCCGGTGATTCTGGAAATCGTGGCCGGCTTCTATGATCTAGAAGTGGATGATCTCTTGGGTCGGTCTCGCAGCCGGCGCATTGCACTGCCACGTCAGATCGCCATGTACGTACTACGCGAGGAGGTCGGCCTCTCCTTCCCTCAGATCGGGGCAGAGATGGGCGGCCGCGATCATTCCACAGTCATGCATGCCCATCAGAAAATCACAGTTCTAACTGCTCAAGATGATTCCCTGCGACGAGCTATCATGGCAATCAAGCAGCGAATGTACCAGAGACTGGACGATTAGCCAGCAGCGGCACCTCCGTAGGCGGTCTCGCAACACGACGCAGCGCCACCACATAGGTTGCGAGACCGCCAATGCGCGATGAATACTACTCCATACCCCCCCGGTAGGGCCACAGAGGCAGGCGATAATGCCTGCCTCTGTGGATAACTTGCGCATTTCTGTGGACAACGCCTACCATTTGGGGATAACTTTGGATTGAGGCGTAGCTGTTTTCCTTTACAGAATCTCTTTCACACATACCATTCCTAGTGCCTAGCACCTTGCACATACCCCATATATGCGCTCGGTAGCACAGATTCCTCAATGTAGGGGCGCCGATATTCAAGAAATGAGGCAATACCTTTGTCCCCGCTCCTCCACAAATTCTCCACATTCTGCCCCCACTTGTGAAAAGCAGCCTCACAAAGCGCATGCCCAGATATAGTGCTCTTCAGCGCACGTACCCGCCTATGGCTGTACATTCCGGCGCTTCCATACCCTCCTATCCACACTATCCACAAGCCTACTACTACGACTAACAAACAGTAATAATCATGAGAATAGTACAGCAATGTGGAAAGCTTCAAGGGGAATATGAAACAACGGAGAAGAAAATTACTACAGCAATGCAGCGAATGCCATTTCTTGACTCTCCCCAAAATTTGTGTATACTTGAACTATATTGGCAATAGCCTTGCAAACATTTAAGCAGGTTTGGGATGTCCGAAGATAGGCTCACCAATGCTAGACGACGGCAGGCCAAGGTTCACGTGCCGGCCAATTCTCTCCTGTACAACCGCGTTGTGCCTGTTCTTCTATTCATTCTGGCCCTCGTTACAGTCGTGATCCTATTCGTGGTTCTCGGTGTACTGTTTGGATTCATACCATATCAGTAACTATACCCCGGAGGATATACACAAGTCGAAAGGATCAGCAACATGGAAATCGTCAACTGGCTACCTCTATTCTCAACTCTAGTAACTTTGGTCTTCGCGTTTTTCGTCTTGAGGCGGTGGTGGTTACGCCGGCCTGCGCATCACTTACTTCTTTGGGGCTTAGGTCTGGTGCTGTACGGACTTGGCACCTTCTCCGAATTCTATTCCACGCAGGCCTTCAGTCCAACAATTTTCCGATTGTGGTATCTATGCGGTGCTATTCTAACAGCGGCCTGGTTGGGACAGGGGACGGTATATCTTCTCGTTCGCCGGCAATACGTCGCCCATGTCCTCATGGCGATTCTGCTCCTGGGTTCCCTGTTCGCCGTGTTCATGCTCTGGACAACGCCGCTCCCTGGAGCCGGTACGTTTTCAACGAGTGTTGCCCTGAGCGATCAGTACAGGAGTATTTTGCCCGCGGGCGCCAGGGTTCGCCTGTTGACACCATTTTTCAACATCTATGGTGTCATCACGCTGATCGGCGGAGCAATCTACTCGGCGTACCTGTTCTGGCGTAAGAGGATTCTCCCCAACCGCGTGCTGGGGAACGTGTTGATCGCTATCGGGGCTCTGTCGCCGGCCATTGGCGGCACACTGGCTCGCCTGGGATCAACCGGCTTTCTCTACGGAAGTGAGCTGGTGGGGGCCATCGTGATGTTCGTCGGGTTCCAGTTGGCTGTGACGCAGAAACCGGAGCGCCGGGTGGTTCCTCAAGAGGTGCCGGGCAGCGTCTAGGGCAGTGACCTGTGACCAGTAACCAGTAATCAGTGATCAGTAATCAGACTCTGGTCACTGATTACTGATCACTGATTACTGGTTACTGTCTCCGTAGG
>JBHHXF010000277.1:0-5357 GCA_046756905.1 Anaerolineae bacterium
GTCGGCTCCGCCGTCTGCGTGGCGGTCGCCGTGGCGGTGGGTGTTGCCGTTGGCTTCACCGTCTGCGTGGCGGTCGCCGAAGGGGTGGCTGTCTCTGTGGCCGTCGCCGTCGGTATCGGCGTCGTTGTGGCCGTGGCCGTGGCCGTAGCAGTTGGGGTCGGAGTAACCGTGGGACTGGGCGTGGGTGACGCTGTAGGTGTCGCGGTGCGCGTCGCCGTAGCGGTCGCCGTCGGCGTGGGCGTCGTCGTAGCGGTCGCCGTGGTCGTCGCCGTCGGCGTACTCGTGGGCGTCGGCGTCTCTACGGGTATGTCCACAATAGGCTTCCAGGTTATCCAGTCAATCAGGCCATCAAACACGTTGTTGGCATGGTTGTTTACGTTGGCACCGATGACGAACTCACCATCTGACGGCGAGATCTCGTCCCCTTCGTACAGTTGCCTATCAGCATCGTTGTAGGTCTGGCCAGAATTGGTGCAGTCGATATAACCTGACCAGCTCTCGCTGGCACCCGCACCGTCGGTTCCCTGGTCATCTACGTATATCTTGCCAGGGATACCGCCGATGATGTCGGAATCCCATACCGCCTTTACCTGATACCAGTGGTCAGACACAATGGGACAGGCGCCATAGTCGGTCAGGACAGGCTTCCACACCTTTCCGCCATGAGCGTCAACCGGCTTGACCCAGAAAGCGATGGAAGCAACACCGTCCGGGGCGTTGTAGTTCGTCCAACTATTGTTACGCCAGACCGACATCTGGTAGTTGCCACCCGTATCCCTGGCGAGCACGCGCTTCACGTAGTTGGCAGCGCCTCCCAACCCGCTCGGCTTAAAGCGCGCCTCAAGCGTCATCCCGGTAGATGCCTGCAGGCATGCGTCGTTGTACTCGAAGTCAACATAGGTATCAGCACCATTGCCGTGGAAGGAGCCATCGCCAACAAACGCTGTAGACGGGTTGCTCACAACCCCGAAAACATCACCGGATTCATCGGTGGCCGTACTGCTGCCGGCTGGTTCGTTGAGCTGGAAAGTCACGGTTCCGGCTGGGCACGGGAGTTGACCTCTCGAAATCGTCACGGCCTCGGCGCCCATGGCGTTGCCTTCGCCGTCAAAAATAGAGCTGTTGGTGGCCGCGGCCAGGGTATCGGTGTCAAAATCGGCCTCGATCAGGGGAGCACTCATGGTGAGAGTCGCTGTCGTATCGCCGGCGGCGTGGGTGACTCCGACAATGGTTCTGGGATTGTCATCGTTGACATCCGTCAAAGTGAAGTCGTCCGTGGTCAAGACGCCGGCGCCGTCGCTGTTGGTGTAGACGCCTTCACTGAAATGAAGCGTCAGGGTCGTGCCGGCCCCTTCCACCGATGTAATCCTCGGACCAACCTGCGCATCTATTTGCGCAAAATAGGTGGAGGCTTTCGTGATGTTCCAGACCTTCGCCTCGTCTATCCGCCCGATGAAACCGTTCTGCCACGTGAAACCACCGATTGAGAACTCCGAGGCGCACCAATGGCCTTCGTAGCATATGCTCTCATTGCCAGGGCTGTGGTCGCTATAGGGGAAGATGTGGTCTTCGCCCGCACCCGGCTGTGAGTTGGCGCCGGAGGAGTCACTTGTGGTCGCATCCTCGCCATCAACATAGATCCTTATTCTTCCCACAGAGGAATCCCCCGGGTCGCGGTCCGGCCCATCGGTGTCGAATGTTGCCGCCACATGCGTCCAGGCATTCAACGGAATAGCCACGGAGCTGTAAGCCCCGCGTACGCCGCTGCTCTCTCCGGTGACGTTTATGTTTAGAGCAGCCCTGAGGGTGTTATCGATCTTCCTGAGGGAGAAACCATAACCACCTTCGTTATAGCCCACGTGTTTAGAAAAGATCACATACTCGTTGATAGCGTCATCGGTTGGATACACCCACGCTTCAAGCGTGGTGTTGTACTTCATCTCAGTGTATTTCCATGTTCCGTGCGCACCTTCATCAGTTGACCACGAGCTGTCTCTTGTTCCCACTTGCACGGCTTGGTCGCTGCCAAGAACTACGGCCTGGCCGGTTTTCCCAGCCGCGTAGGACCCTGCCGTATCATACCACTTGCCGTGCATCCTCCACGTGCCGGAATCATCGAGGTTGTTCTCAAACCTCATATCGATCACCAGGTCCGGGTTGAAGACCCTGGTGCTGCCGTCGCCAGACCGGTGCCCCATGTCATGGGGAGTGTCTGTCTCCGTGTGATACATGCGGTCTGAACCATCGGACACGTGACAACTGGCATTCCCGCAGGACATGCCGGCGTGCCAGTCGCTGTAGTAGTAGTGGCAGGCATTGCAACTGCTGTTCCAAATAGTAGTGCCAGAGCCATCCCAATCATTGAGCTTCGTCCTGATCATCGACCTGACACCGGAGCCATGCCCCTCGTGGCAGTCGGTGCAGCTCAACACGAAGTTTGCGCCGGCGATGCGCTCCTCCTGGTTGTACGGCGGTCTCGACCACAGTTCCTCGCCCTTGCCTCGGGATATCACGGGCCAGCAGGTCGCTTCGTCGCTTACGCAATCATCGCCATCCCAGCCGGCAGCTTTGCCACACGCGTACCAGTCGGGGCAGACGCCGCCGCCGTTCGGCACGTTGGCCGAGTCTGTGCCGTGGTCGTTCCACGCGCCACCCCAACTGATGCCCCCGTGGCCGCCGGCCGGCGGCTCTGCCATGCCAACGTGGCAGTCCAGGCAGAAGGTGGCGTAATCCGGCAGTTGCGCCCCGGAGAACAGGTCCCCGTTGGGTGTCCGGTAGGTACCGCCGCCGGCATAGTCCTCCATCTTCTCCCCGGCTTCGTCCCCCCACAGGATCGTGCCCACGGCCCTGGGGTTGTTCACCGGGTCGCTGAAGTCCGGCCGGGTGATGGGCGATTTGCCCTGGTCCGCCTCCCAGTACTTGCCCGTCACCACATGCGGGTTGTGGCAGGTGGTGCACTGGTTGGTGAAGGTGTTGCCACCGATGGTGAAGGTGGCCCCCAGATTGTGCTTCGCGCTGTCGGCAGCCGCGCTGAATATCTCCTCGATGTCATCCGCCAGGCTGCTGCCCGATATGGCGTTGTTCGTGACCATGCCCTCCGTGTGGCAGTTGTAGCAGAAGTTGTCCAGGCTCACACCGGAGCCGGCGTTCAAGATCTTTATGTTGTCAGAGCCGTGGCCTGTAGCGTGGCAGCCAGAGGCCGCCCCGTCGCCCAGACAGCCGTAGCCGGAATTGGTCGTTCCCCCGGTGTCGTGGGCCGAGTTGCCCCAAGCGGTGTTCTCGACGACAGGCACAGCCCAGTCGTCGGAGAAGGGTGTGTTGTCGCCGTTGGCACCGTCGGCGTCGTGGCATGCCAGGCAGAAGGGCGCCAAGGCTTTGCTATCAGCGACACTGATACTATCTGGCCGGAAGGCGCCCGGTGTTGGCTCATCGTAGATGGTCGAGGTGTCCACGTTCTTTAGCTGCAAGTATCCATTGGCGTGGGTGGTGGTTTCGTGGCATACCTGGCAGTCGCTGTCTTCTACCTCGCCCTGCACGTGATGGCTGGCGTCCTCAAACTCGCTCGTGATCGCCCGTCGGCCACCAGGCGGGTTCCCATCCCCATTGTCCTGTGCGGCAGAGTGGCAGTCCGTACAGCCACCCGCCGGCATGAAGCCATCAAGGGTAGCCGGATCGCCGTCTGCGTCGTGCGGGTGACAGGTCATGCAGTCAGTCCCCACCGGGTTGTGACCCTCACCCTGTAATTCGGGGCTGGTGTTGGTGTTGTGGCTCGTCTGGGTGTGGCAGACGACGCACACGCTGTCGTGCTGGCTGTCATCCATGCCGTCGTCGTAGGAGTCATCCCCGGAGGTGGCATGGAAGTTCACGGTGGAACCATTGATCTCTTCCTTGATCAGTCTAGAATTGGGACTACCGTGGGGGTTGTGGCAGTCAATGCAGTCCTGTCGGAAGTCAGCCTGCTGTTTGATGAAGCCGCTATCGGCCTGGTTGGAATGGGTGGATACGGCTGGAGCTAGCGCGCCGTTGTGGCAACTCAGACACAGAGCGTCGTTAGCTGCTGACTCCCTCAGGAGCTCGGGTGTGTTGCCCGTGTGACCGCGATGGCAGCCGGCACAGCCATCGGTGGTGGGGCCATATGGTCCGTGGGGGGAGGAGGTGCGCGTGATCAGCCTGGCCCCCCGCTGGGCCATGTCGGTCAGGAGAGCACCCACGGGGATGGGGGGCAGGGTACCGTCAGCCCAGATGACTCCCCGCGAGGCAATTGCCACTGCCCCGAGGACTAGCATCGTGGCAAGGACGACGACCACTACTTTGAGCCGCCGTGGGATCGGCCAACGGGTCCTCCATCCTATCACTTCTCGTGACATCCGCAACCACCCCTCTGCGTAATGTGGCGACAGGTGAAGATCACATCGCCCGAGGCGGTGCTGCCACTGCCCGACGGCGCAAAGTAGCGGGTGTGGCACTGGGAACACCAATCAGAGAGCTGGTCCCCCTGGTCAGAGTAGTCCTCCCCGGAATACTGGTTCCCGGATTTGAGGGCGGTGTCCATGAGCGTATAGGTTTTCGTAATCTGATCTGTGACGTCGATGCCGGTAGGCGCCCCGGAGTCAGTCGGTACAGGTCGTAGCACGCGGTAGGTGGGGCCGTTGGTTGTGCCGGGCCGGCCATCACCGCGCCCGTGATCGGGTTGAATCGGGCATCGTGACATGGGCACTGGATAAACTTACCCTGCTCAGACCAAGTCACGACACAAGCCAGGTGGGTACAAATGGCAGAAAATGCTTTGACGCCCTGCTCGGTGTTTATGACGATGACAGGGTTATTCCCCATCGGCACCACCTTGGCCTGTCCAATGGGAATATCTGCGATGCTCCCGACTTTCACACGCCCACTGCCACCGGCGCTTTCTGTGGCCGGCGGAAAGAGATACCCAATGATAGGCGTCAGCACCCCTACCAGGGTTGACACAATCGTGAAACCGAAGAAGAACCTGAGAATCGACCGGCGGCTATGGGCTCTCGTTGTGATACCACCGACCTCTGTTGAGGCGCTCATGTAACCTCCTGATGAGAGACTACATCCCGTGACACAGTTGGCATGTGCCCCGGTTGTCTACGCGCAACAGCCGGCTGTCACTAGAGCCACCTCCGGCCGTGCCATCCGGCCACTCCACTGCTCCCGAATAGGTACCCATGGTGGCTGAACTGCCATGCGCCACGTGGCAGGTCAGGCACCTCATTGTATGATCGAAAAGAGGGCCACCACTTGGTTGGGTCCCGCCGTGTACACCGTGACACAGGTTACACTGAGGCGAGCCCTCCGTTATGTGGCGGTAGGCAAAGATGGGATCCCCC
>JBHHXF010000278.1:0-5349 GCA_046756905.1 Anaerolineae bacterium
GCCTGGTCAGCCGGCAGGTCAAAGAATTCGTTGCTGTAGTGGGTCATTAACTGTGTGGCGGTGATCGCCACCTGGCCCCACAGCAGAGCCGACAGGTTGAGGGGTTCGCCGGTGTAAAGAGCGATCACCACGCCGAGGCCGTGCAGCAGGAACCCGCCGGCCAGAAAGTGAGGCCGGCCCATGCGGATTAAGGATAGGATACGGGTGGGCCAATGGGCTTTAGTGCGCATAATCGGGTAGTTCCCCGCATGTGCGCTACAGAGACGGATCAAGCAAATCTACCACCCTCGTGGCTGGTAGCGCCAGCAGAAGTCGGCGGCGGAGCACCAGTTGGGGCAGCCTCCGTCTGGGGGCTTCGGTGGGAAGTGGCCCTGCCTCGCGCCGGCGGCAAAGGACAGCGCGTGCGCCACAGCCGTATTCAGGGCGGCCTCGATTCCCCCTTTGTAACGCTCCAGCCTCAGCGAACTGGGTTTGGCCGAGCCGATGTGCCAGTACATGCCGGCGCCCGGCTCCCCCAGCTCCAACACGTCGCGGGCGGCCAGGGCATACAGCGCCAGTTGTACGCGCTTGCCCGACTCAAGGTCTCGGGCCGAGATCGGTGTAGAGCCGCTTTTGTAGTCAATGATCCGCAGTTGTCCGTCGCTGTTCACATCCACCCGGTCGATGTAACCACGCAGCCGCAGTGTCGCGCCGTCAGCATCGCGCAGCTCCAGAGGGGGCACGCCGTGCAGGCCGAAGGGCGGCTCGAAGTGGGCCGGCCCCCAGCCGTCAGACGCTTCGACCAGGGCGGAAACGGTGGCTGCCAGGATGCGCTCATGCTCCTCTCGCTGCTGTGCCCACAGCGGGGTGGGGCGGAAGCCATAAGTCTCCGGCGCAGTGTCGAAAACCTGGCCGGCGATCTCGGACAGGATGTTGGCCGGCGCTTCGCCCGTTTCTGCAGCCTGGCGAAACACCGATTCCAGGATGAAATGATACATGCTGCCCAGTTGCCGGATGTCGTAGCCGGCCTCCACCGGTTGGCGTGGCTCAAGCCCCAGGGCGTAGGCGGCGAAGAAGGCGTACGGGCACACGGCGTAGGTCTCCAGCCGGCTGGCGCTCCACGGGCGCTGGGGACCGTAAGATCGAGACAGGTGCGAGCGCAGGTTCGACAGATCGCCCTCGAAAGGCCCCTGAGCTTCGCCGGCCATGCGGGCGGCCAGCACCCCGGCCCCAGTCTGAACCGCCTGCCACTGCGCGTCATCCGACAATTGCCGGGCGTAGGCATAGGCGGCCGGCATGTCATCGGGACGCGCCAGGCCGTGGGCCACTGCCAACAGGAACTCCGCCCAGGATGCCGCGTCTGCCGTCGGGAGCGGGTCTTCCGGTCGCACTGCGCGGGGATGGGCGTCGGTGAGGCGGCACAGTTGTTCCCAGTAGGGCGACGCCTCCCACGGCTGACCATCGTCGGCCAGGTAGGGGCGGGTGACCAGCAGTCGGTCACGGGCGCGGGTGACGGCCTCGTAGAAGATGGTGACTTCGTCGCCCAGCAGACGTGGCTCCAGGTCTATGCCGGCCTGCTTCAGCATCTCGCGGTCCGAGTCGTGTAGCAGCGGGTCCTGCTGGGGAGCGCGAGGAAATTCGCCCTCAGACAATCCAAGCAGGGCGACGGCGCGGAAGGTGAGGCCTCGAGCGGCCAGCACCGACGCGGCCAGCAGCGTTCCTTGGTTATCTGGAGGAGGCACACGGTAACTGGCGGCTTCGACAGCACCCCTCAGCTCGCGCCAGAAGCGCTCGTAGGAGATGGGCTGTGGTTCGCCAAGAGTGGATTCGGCAAAGACCAGGCTGCGCAGCACATCTTTCAGCCGTCGCAGGGCCGCCACGTCCCGCTCGGCGGTGGGGAGAAGTTTGGCCCCCACCCCCGGCCCCTCCCCCAAATCTGGGGGAGGGGGGGAGTGCTTGTCGGGACCGTAGCGGGCGCGGGCGACAATTCCAAGGCTGTTTCCTAACACCCATGACTGCTCTTGGGGCATGCGTCTGGGGTCGTCGCCGATGAGGGTTTCCAACCACTCTGTATGGTCCCGAAACGTGCCAGGTCCCCGTCGATTGAGGCACGTGACAAATCCGTCGAGTTTTGCTCGGAGGGCGGCCGCCGCCGGCCCGGTTGGCACCTCCAGGACAGCCGCTTCATCGCTGTCTTCGCCGGCTGTGTCATCTCGGTCGGCTGGGTCGGCATCAGCGCCGGCCAGGCGATCCAGCGCCTCGCGCCACTGGTCGAGGCCGGCGATCACCTGGCCGTGGCGCGCGGCAGCGTCCAGCAGATCGGCATCTTGCCGTGTGATCTGCTGGTTCGACCAGTCGAAGTACGGACTGCGCCAGGCTTCCACAACCAGCCGCCTGGGCCAGTTGCGCAGGCGGAGGGCGAGGAGGTCCAGCAGGGCAGCCACGGCCGGGTTCTCGTCCAGCCAGTCCCCCTGGATGGGCATCAGGGGGAGTCCGAATTCCGCTGCTGTCTCCTCAAGAAAAGGTCGATACGGTTCCAGGCTGCGGACCAGGACGGCCATCTCGTGCAGTGGCACCCCGTCGTGAACGTGACGCATCTTGAGCCAGCGGAGGGCGGCGCGCACCTCTTCGGTCCGGCTCGGTGTTTCCAGCAGGGCCAGCGCCCCGTCGGATGGCTCGGGGGCCGGCGGCGCAGCCTGGAAGAGACTCGCCTCCAGGCGCGCCAGCGGGGGAGCCAGGCGCACCCGCGCATCCGGCAGGGGCTCGGCCTCCACGCCGAGGGCAGACTCCACGGCTGCGCGAGCGCGGGCGAATCGGCGGTGGGCCATGCGCGCCGGCTCTGCGCCGGTGAGGGTGATGAGGGTTTCCTGTGCCTGCGTCGCCAGCCGGCGCAGCACTTCCAGTTGGGTGGGGTTGAACTGGTCGAAGCCGTCCACGACCAGCAGTCGCCAACTGGCGCACAAATCGGGGAAGTCTTCCAACCGCATGGCCGCCAGCCAGCCCTGGCCTTCGGCGTCCGCCCACGGCGACTCGTAGAACCACTTCTGGTAGCCCAGGTAGATGGCCGCCAGCTCTTCCAGGCGTGGTCCGCGCCCCTCCACGGCGTCCAGGAAGTTTTGCGACGTGGCGCGAGCGCGTTTGAGGTCCTGGATCATCGTGCGCAGGGCACGGAGGAACCCCGGCTTATCTCGGAGGGGCGCGTAGTAGTCCAGTTTGCCATCGGCGTGAAGCTCGTCCACGATGTTCCGCAGCAGGCGATGGAGCACAGGCTCATCCAGGCGGGCTTTGGACTGGCCGGCCAGGATCAGTAGTTCGGCGTAGACGGCGTAGAAGGTCCCCGTCTGCACGCCGATGACACCTCCCTTCGACAAGCTCAGGACGCTGCCCGCGCTGGCCAGCCGGCGGCGAAAGGCCCTGGCCTCTGCGGCGTCGGGCAGGATGACCCAGATGGATGCCAGCGGGTCGTCACGCCGGACCTGTTGAATGCGGTCGATGCAGTGTTGGGTCTTGCCGGCAGCGGCCGGAGCGAGTAGCAGGCGGGCGTTCATGTTGGTCATCACTTCATCGAAGCACGCGCATCAGATTCTCACGGGTTAGGAGTTCTAGGGGCGCGCCTGGTGCAAGGAAGGGTCGGACGTCGGCCACCACCTGGTCCCAGGCTTGCACTTGCGTTTGTAGCCGAGCACGCACTACGTCTCGCCAGTTGTCATCGGCAAGGGGGAACACGCCATTCCAACCTGTTTGCTGCAAAGCGTTGTTGAGCAAAGTCAGGTTAGGCGCCGGCCAGTCAGGATCGCTGAGGTACCACAGCAGGTCGTAGATGTCTCTTCCTTTGAGGTAGGGCCGCTGGAGAACCGCGTGCAGTTTGCCGGCCAGTAGCGATGCCCGGTCGTGATGTTGAAGCTGAAGCGTCACGTAGCGCCGGATAACCGTTGTCTCCAGCACAGCGCCGGCGGGCGGTTTGGTGTCAACCTCGATCTTGACTGCCAGCACCTGGCTCGCGTGAGGTGACAAGCCCAGTTCGTATGGCAATCCAGGGAAGCGGATGAACGCGCCGTGGACGACCTTCTGGTCGCTCACTTTGAGTTCAACAGGGTAACCTTCGGCAGTCAGTTCTGTTCGGATGGCCCGTAGATAGGCCTGGAAGTCGTACTGTGCCACAGTCTGTTCTAGCGCAAAGTCAAGGTCCTCTGAATAGCGGGCGCTGGCATAGAGGAATCGGAGTGCGGTCCCGCCGTGGAAGGCCAGCGGGATCATTGCCCCCGTGCGTTGGAGAGCGCCCAGGATTCTGGCCTGCAGGTACTCGCGTGCTGCATTCTGCCCCTGGGCCGGCGTGGGCAAGTCGCGGACAAGTTGGGCAAGATATTCCTTCATAAGGTCTCGTACTCCAGCACCTCGGCGCGCGCCAGGCTGGCCACGTGCGCGGCCGCACGCTGCAATTTGGGGCTGCCGGCGAGGTCTGCCCGGCGTTGTAGTTCTTCCAGATCGAGGCGGTCCATGTTCTGTAGACGCAGTTCCCGCAGGTAGGCCGGCGCGTCCGCACCTGGCTGAAGATAGATCAGATCCAGCAGCGCTTTTTCTGGTGTCGCGACAAACGCCTGTTGGTGAGCGGTCAAGTCGATCAGCCGATAACCACGAAACAGCTCGGTTTTCACATGGCGGAACTCGTAGCTGCCCATCGGCGTATCCCAGCGACTCGGACGTCCCGTCGTGATGCTGACGACGACCGGTACGTACTCTGGAATGAGGCCGTAGTACGCCAGGGCTGACTGACAACTGACGTACGAGCCGCGTACCATGCGATTTGCGATGAGGAATGGATGGGGCTTGACTTTCTGGAAAGGCGGCGCCAGTGTGTACAGGCCGCGCCGCAACTGGTAAATCCGGCCGGCCTTTTTCCAGCGTGACAACTGCCGGCGAACGTGTAGCGGATCCACGTCGCCACACAGGAGCAGGCCCGTCTCAAACACCGGCTCGTCCCCAACAATCTCGAGCAATTGCTTGTATTCCATGCGATTATGATACCACAAATGGCATATTACTGCAACAGTATCTAGTAGGCTCGCTGCATCTGGGGATGCTTACTCCTCGAAATGGCCAAAGCCGAGATGGGTGGTACCAGTCGCCAATTGGACCCTACGACGGGGGTACGCTCAATGCAGACCGTGGGGTTGCCGGCGCGATTGGGGTCGACGGTCATGAAGCGCGGGCCGGCCAGCCCCTCGGCGAAGACGTTGCTGACAAAGCAATCGGGCAGGGTTAGCGTGGCAAGGCCCGGAACACCCGTCGGCGGGCGTATGCCGACCCGGGCTGCAATGCGCTCACGCAGCAGGAAGAGGCCGGCTGCGGCCAGCACAATGACCGCCAGGA
>JBHHXF010000279.1:0-5330 GCA_046756905.1 Anaerolineae bacterium
CTAGCGATGATACTTACTTTTGACCTGCTTTTGATGGAGATTGGACCTTGGCATGTTATCATTGAAATGCGAGGACAGAGTGTAGGCCATCGGCACGGAACTGGAGTAGGCCAAGATGGAGACCTTGACCGAAAATCGATCTCGTGGTATAGTATGGCATCTCATCATCAGGGTGGGACGCAGCCGGCCACGACATCTTCCCAGGCAGGAGAAGCCTTTGACCGAGCGATCACGAAACGACAAGCCTAAAAGGTTGTCTCGCCAACCCTTGGTGGCCGGTTTCGCTGTGCTCTTCGCTCTTCTCCAGTTTTCCACACTGCTTCAAGCTTCTGCCCCTGAATATCAACTCGTTCGTCTCCATTTTAAGAGCAAGATGCAGCTCCAGACCTGGGTCGATAGTGGCCTGGACGTGTGGGAGGTGAATGGAACAATAGCCCTGGTCTCGCTTGCCAGGGAGCAGCGATCCGCTCTCAAAGCGGCCGGCATGGAACTGGAATGGATCCCTGAGCCGGCCAGCGCTTCGTTCCCGACGTGTTATCGCACCTACGATGACATGCTGGATTTCTTCGATGAGCGCGCGACCCGCTATCCGGCACTCTTTCGATTGTACGATGTCGGTGATTCCTGGGAGAAGCAGAGTGGCCTGGCTGATCGAAATCTGTATGTTGTCCGTATTACCAGCCCCCAGGGACCGGCTGAGAAGCCAAGATTCTTGCTGATTGCCGAACACCATGCGCGGGAGATTATCACCCCCGAGGTCGCCATGGACTTCATCGACGATCTCCTGGAGAACTATGGCCAGGACCCGACCATCACCTGGTTGCTGGACCATCATGAGGTCTGGGTGATGCCCATGGCCAATCCTGACGGGCATGCGCACGCGGCTCAAATGGAAAGCTGGCGTAAGAATGCCAGGCTAACGGATACTTGTGCGGGTGGCGCTCCACCCAATAGCTACGGCGTTGATCTGAACCGAAACTACGGCTATCAGTGGGGCCAAGACGTTGGCTCTAGCCCCAATCCTTGTTTCTTGACATATCGGGGCGAGGAGCCGTTCTCTGAGCCTGAAACGCAAGCCGTCCAAGATTTGGTTCTGGAGAAGGGCTTCGACATTCTCGTTTCTCTGCATTCATACGGCAGTCTGGTTCTCTATCCCTGGGCACACACGTCGCAGCCCGCGCCAGATGCCGCGGACCTGAGCGCCCTGGCAACCCGCATGGCAGCTCCCGCTGGATACACGGCGGTGCAGTCTACAGGGATCGGGTACATGAGCAGTGGCGACACGACGGACTGGAGCTACGGCGAGCTGGGGATCCCCTCATTCACTATTGAAGTGGGGGGCGGGTCATTCTGGCCGTCCTGCAATATCAAAGGCCAACTCTATGAGGACGTGCGTCCGGCACTGATGTACGCGGCCATGGCGGCCAGCCGGCCCTATCAGGTCGCTGGCGGACCTGAAGCTCTCCAGGTCGCCGTCGATGTCAGCGAACCTCAGATTACCGTGCGAGCAAGGATCAGCGATCAGTGGACCGGCGGAGATTCTATTGAATCGGCCGAGTTGTTTGTTGAGACGGTGGGTTTGCCCGGGACAGGCATTGCTTTGTTGCCAAGTGATGGTGAATGCAATGCGGAAAACGAGTGGATGGTGGCTCACCTGGATGACAGCGTCTTCATGCGATATGCCGGCCGGCGCGTGCCCCTCTTCGTCGTTGCCCAGGACGTCACCGGCAAACGTGGCGTGCCGGCAGTGACATGGTTGGACTTGCACGACTACGTACCTCCGCAGGCGCAGAGCGTTGAACTCTGGACAGTCGGCGCTGAGAATCCTTCCTTCGAGATCGACAGTGGATACGTTTACCAGGGACCTAAAGAGGCCGGCCACATCATCTTAACAGTACGTGAGGGTCGGGTCTATCGCGGGGCAGGCGCTTTTGGCGAGGTCTTGTATACACTCGGTGCCGGCCAGGTGCGAGCCGGCGAAGCCGGGCCTGTGGCCTACTCGGCGCGAGGAAACGAAATCTACCAGGGGCAAGGCGTAACAGGAACTCCCATATACCTGATAGAAAACAATCGGCTGGTTGAGGTCGGGATGGCTGGAGATTCCGTGGTTTGGAATGCAAACGTTGACTTAGTGAATCAAGAGGATGAAAACATTGCCTTAATTCTCCCAATCTTGGCGGACAAGCTATACTGATCTGTCCGTCGGCGTAGAGATTTGCGCTCCGAAAGCCAGGGGATACAGGCCGATTAGGGGGATTGGCCTGTATCCCCCGTTTTGTTTACATCAAGGTTGGCTTTTCGTTGGCATTGCGGGAGAATTTGCTAATCTTGCTCGAAAAAGGCCCTTTGCGGTCGGTTTAGTAGGGTCCGGGCGTTGACAGTGCCCCCTGTTTTTCGTACAATTCGGACCAGGAGCCCAGCGCACCCACAAGGAGAAATCCATTGCAGCGCCCATCCTGGTTGGCACTCTTGTGTGTTGTTTGTGCCGGTTTCATATCGTTAACCGCATTTGGTCTCGTGAGCGAGACCACCGACGCTGCTTCACCGGAACAGCAGCTCGTGTGGCTGCGTGCCAAAACACCTCAACAGTTGCAGCAATGGGTGGACGACGGTCTTGATGTCTGGCAAGTCGAAGGGGATCGAGCCCTCGTTCACGTCACACGCGATCAGGTTTCGTGGTTGGGCGCGCAGGGACTGGATTTCGGGCCGGCGCCTAATCTGGGCACGCCGGCATTCCCTGCCTGCTACCGCACCTACTCTGACCTGGTGCTTTTTTCCCACGAGATGCAAACCCAATACCCCAACCTGTTCAGACTCTACGACGTGGGAGATAGTTGGGACACTGCGCGCGGCCTAGCCGAACGCGACATCTTCGTTGTGCAGCTCTCTAACCAAAGCATCCGCACCGAGAAGCCGAAGCTTTTTATCACAGCCGAACATCATGCGCGGGAAATCGTCACGGTGGAAGTGGCGCTGATGTTCATTGAAGACCTCCTGCAGAGCTACGACCGAGACCCCCAGATTCACTGGCTGCTCGACAACCGTGAGGTGTGGGTCATGCCCATGACAAACCCGGATGGCCATGCGAGGGTTGCAGAGTTGGCCGACTGGCGCAAGAACACCGACCGGCCGCAACTGTGCCCGGATGGTCAGCCCCCCAATAGCTACGGCGTCGACCTGAACCGAAATTATGCGTATCAATGGGGGCTCGACATCGGTTCCAGCCCTGAACCCTGCAATCTGACCTATCGGGGAACGCAGCCGTTCTCGGAACCCGAGACCCAAGCGGTGCGGGATCTCGTGGAGCAAGAGCGCTTTGACCTGCTCTTATCCCTCCATTCCTACGGGAATGAGGTTCTCTATCCGTGGGGTTACACTTATCACCCGGCGCCAGATGCTGAGAATCTGCACCGAATTGCGTACCGCATGGCGCAAGAGGTCGGATATTCGGCAATGCAAAGTTGGGGTATCGGATACCTCGGTAGCGGCGATACAACCGACTGGGCGTATGGAGAGTTGGGGATTCCTTCTTTTACTTTTGAAATCGGTGGGATGGAAGATGGGTTCTTCTGGCCGGATTGCACGCAGCGCCAGGAGCTTTACGACGAAGTACGCGCCTCGCTCGTATACGCCGCTATGATTGCGGACGATCCCTTCGCGCGCGCCAACGGGCCTGATGTCCGGCAGCTTGCATCGGACCTCGGCGATCAGGTCATCATCAACGTCCAGGCGGATGATATGTGGAATGGTGATAACGCCATTACCCAGATTGAACTGTTCTTCGATTCGCCGGCTGAGCCCGGAACGGGTATTCAGGCATTACCGGCTGACGGCGAGTTCGATACAGCCCGAGAGTGGGGTGTGTTCAGACTGGAGCCGGCTGAAGTGCCCGCGAAGGCCAGTTTGATGTTCCTGCGCGCTCGCGACGACAAGGGAAACTGGGGACCGCCGAAGGTTGCGGCCGTTCCATGGCCGGCCAGCGACTCCCCCACGGCCACTCCCACGCCACAATCACCCCGCCTGACACCGGTCCGCCCGACAACCGTGCCGGTCACCCCCTCCGTGACGCCCGTGACACCTCCTCCGACCCCCACCCCCGGCGGAGACGCCGAAAGGCGCGGCACCGGGATCGTCTACCTTCCATTACTCCTGACAGACTAGGTGCTCAGACGGCGTCCACTTCCAGCTCGCGGAATCCAACATCGGTTGCCGGCGTCCTTCAGTCCGGGTAGCTCTCCATCTCCACCTCGATCGACCAAATGAATTCGCGGCAATACTCGCGGAGCCGGCCTTTCAGCTCGGCTTCTACCTCTTTGCGGTACTACGTATCGCTGGGACTCTTCGGCCATCTCATGTGGGGGAGCTATCCGGTGTTTGTCAAGCGGGCGGTGGCCGAGGCGCCCAAGTTCTCGCTGCTGTTGCTGGCTTCCCTGACCGTCGCGGTAGTCGGGGCGCTCCTCGTGCGCCAATACGACGGCCTGAGTTGGCCGCAGGCTTATGCCATCCTGCGACAGGAGCGCGCGTTGTGGGGCCTGGCCGTGTTCGTCGTACTCCGCTCCGTCACGAATGTCATCTCGATTGACCTGACACACGCCGTGTGGGTGCAGTTGATCAACATCCTCACCCCCTTTCCCGTGGCATTGCTGGGAGCCTGGTTTTTTGGAGAGCCGGTGCCCCGTTACACCTACCGTGCTCTCACTCTGTCCAGCGTGGGTGGGGCACTGATGTTGGTGCAGGACTGGTCACAGGTTCTGGCCGGGTTCACTCCGCGCGACGTCCTGGGTCTGGCCATGGCGGCGGTCTCAACGCTGACCTTGGCGATCTACTTTCAGTTGGTGCGCCGCAGCCGGCTGCGGCAAGCCAGCGGCGGCCTGATAATGTTCCAACAGGGCATCTCAATGGGGTTGACCCATGCGGCGCTGTCTTTCGGTTCGGGAGAGGACTGGGGGGCCTGGACTGCCGTCTCACCGATGGGCTGGCTGTCGATTCTGGGTGCGATTCTGCTGGCTCAGGTGCTGGGGAATTTGGTACAGATTGTGGCGCTGGGCGGCACGAACGCGGCCATCATTACCAGTTTGATGCCGCTGCGCCTGTTCTCGGCTCTCATCCTGGGCTGGCTGCTCTTACGAGAGCAGTTGGTGACGCCGGCGCAGTGGCTGGGGATGATCGTTGCAGTGATGACGATCACCGTCTATCTGTGGCTTCAGCGAGGCGATTAGCTTGACAATAGCCAGGTAAGGCTCGTAGTGAGCAGGTGAGGTTCGTAGTGAGCCACGTAGCGGAGCGGAGTGGCGTCAGCGAAGCGGAGTGATGTCACACCTGACGGCACT
>JBHHXF010000280.1:0-5320 GCA_046756905.1 Anaerolineae bacterium
AACCCCGGCAGTTGAAACTGCACCAACGTTTGCGAAGTCGCCCCCTTCGACAGGCTCAGGACGCCGCTTCGGCGACTGGTCTTCAGCCGGCGAAGGGCGGCTTCGCGAGGGCGACGTCCTGAGCCTGTCGAAGGGTTGCCGCGATTTCAATCGCCAGGCTGAGTAGCGGACGCAGAGTGATAAATGTTCCACGTATAACGTAAGTTTTCTTACATAAAGGGGTGGACCGGAGGAGGCCGGTTTTGCGATGTCTGTAACTGTGGTTGTGGGCGCCCAATGGGGCGACGAGGGAAAGGGGCGGACGGTAGATTATTTAGCCCAGGCGGCGGACATGGTGATCCGGTTCCAGGGAGGCGATAACGCCGGCCACACCGTCGTCAACGAACTGGGAGAGTTTCGATTGCACCTTGTCCCCTCCGGCATTTTCAACCCCGATGCCGTCTGCCTGCTGGGTCCAGGCATGGTTGTCAATCTCGATACATTCCTGGAAGAGTTGGATTCGCTGGCGGGAGCCGGCGTGGACACCAGCAAGCTGGTTGTGGACAAGCGCGCGCATCTGATCTTCCCTTTCCATCGTCAACTCGACGGGGCGGAAGAGGCTGCGCGCACTGGCGGATGGGCCGTGGGCACGACTAAACGGGGAATTGGACCGGCCTACGCCGACAAGTCGGCCCGGCAAGGGATCCGCGCCGGCGACATCCTGCGTCTAGATCGGCTGCGCGCGCGCCTGGAGATGCTCGCGCCCCGCAAGAACCGCGATCTGGCATATTTCGGCCTGCCGGAGACTGACGTGGACGAATTGATGGCCCTGTGCCAGCAATGGCGGGACAAGGTAGGGCATCGGATTGTGGATGCCGTGCCCCTGGTGCGTGACGCCATTCGCGATGGCAAAACTGTATTGCTGGAGGGACAACTGGGTGTGATGCGCGACCTGGACTGGGGGATTTACCCCTTTACCACTTCCTCGTCGCCGACAGCCGGCGGCGCGTGCGTGGGAGCCGGAATTCCCCCCAGCGCCATTGACGAAGTGCTCGGCGTCGTGAAGGTCTTCTCGACCTCGGTGGGCGGGGGGCCATTCCCCACTGAGCTAACGGGCGAGCTCGGCGACAGACTGCGAAATGCCGGCCCTGAAGTCGGTCGCGAGTATGGGGCGACGACCGGGCGTCCACGTCGCTGCGGTTGGTTCGACGGTGTGGCCGTCGGCTATGCAAGCTGGCTTAACGGGTTCACCGGCATTTCTGTTACTAAGCTAGACGTGCTGGACACTTTTGAGTCCCTTCAAATCTGCGTTGCCTATCGTTTGGGCGATCAGGAGCTGGACTATGTGCCGGACACGGCGACGCAGGAAGAGGTAGTGCCGGTCTATGAAACCTGGCCGGGCTGGATGAGTGACACGTCGGGCGCTCGAAGCTGGGAGGAGCTGCCCCTCAACGCCCGACGGTACCTCCGACGCATTGAGGAACTGGCCGGCGCGCCCATTCGCTTCGTCTCGGTCGGACCTGAGCGCGATCAGATCATCGTCATGAAGTAAGTGTCTGGACATGGCAGAAAGCCGCGATAGAGCCGATCATCAGGTCTGTGACTACGAGGGCAGCCGTTACCAGGCCGATTTCTGGGACGGTCAGGGGCGGGAGTACGAGGATGCGGCTGAGCGCATCGCACTGAAACACCTCCTGCCAGCCCATGGCCGGCGTCTTATCGAGGTCGGAGCCGGCTTTGGCCGGCTGGCGGACCTGTACCAGGGCTATGACCAGGTAATACTGCTGGATTACGCCAAATCTCAGTTGCGTCAGGCACAGGAACGCCTAGGCAACCAGGGCTTCATCTACGTGGCCGGCGACCTCTACAACCTGCCCCTGGCCGATGCAGCCGTGGACACCGCTGTGACGGTACGCGTGCTCCACCACGTTCGGGACCTGGAAGCAGCCTTCGCCCAAATTAGTCGCATTCTGCGTCCGGGCGGCGCCTATGTGCTGGAGTTTGCCAACAAGCGACATCTCAAAGCCATCGGTCGTTACTGGCTTGGCCGGCAGACGGAGAACCCGTTCAGCTTGGATCCCTACGAGTTCGTCCAACTCAACCTCGACTTTCATCCGGCCTATGTCGCAAACTGCCTGGGTCAGGCCGGCTTTCGCATCGACGCCGAGCGTGCTGTATCCACTTTTCGGCTGCCGGCTCTGAAAGGGCTTTTTGCCCCGATGCGACTGGCAACTTTCGACGGCTGGCTGCAGCGGCCCACAGCGCGCCTTAAACTATCGCCCAGCATTTTCTTGCGAACTCATGTTGAAAAGCCAGGGTTCCGCCGGCTCAGCGACACGCTATGGCGTTGCCCCAACTGTGGCTCGCTCGATCTGATGGAAGCACCGGACGCTCTTGACTGCAACGGTTGCCAGGCACGCTGGCCTATAGATCAGGGCATATACGATTTCAAGGAGAGCTGACATGCAGCGGAGAGGGATTGGCACATCTAATAGTCTCTTCCCCCCTGCTTCAAAGACAGTTAGCTGGATGGCTGGATGGCTGGTTGGTTTGCAGATTGATCAGCCACCTGTACCGGTTCAGGCATCCAGCCAGCCTGCATTCTCGTGCTTAAGGGCGTTGTGCCCGGATATGTTGACTGCCTCGCAACATCCCGGTCCCCTTGCACAGACTGCCGGCCTTGTAGTATACTTCGATTGCCGGATTCGATACCACTAACCTGCTCAGGAGGAACCCATGCGCGTATCATGCATGCAAGAAAACCTGGCCCGTGGATTGGCCGTCGTTAGTCGTGCCGTCGCCACGCGCACAACACTACCCGTGCTCTCCAATATTCTAATTGCCACTGACAATTCGCGATTAAAACTAGCCGCCACGAACCTTGAGATTGGCATCAATTGCTGGATCGGCGCCAAGGTCGAGGAGGAGGGGGAAACAACCGTGCCGGCGCGTCTGCTGACCGACTTCGTAAATTCACTGCCGGCTGAAACTATCGATATGGACCTCACCTCCCGTACACAGACCCTAGGGCTGACATGCTCGCGCTATGAAGCCAACATCAAAGGCATCGACGCCAGCGAGTTTCCCCTGATACCAACTGTGGAGGACGGCGGCCAGATCACTCTCGACCCGGAAGCGTTGGGGGAGATGATCGACCAGGTAACCTTCGCTGCGGCTACCGACGAGAGCCGGCCCATACTCACGGGCGTGCTCACCCGATTCGACCCCGGCACGATCACCTTTGCTGCCGCCGATGGCTTCCGATTGTCGGTGCGCAGTGCGGATATCGACCCCGGCACATCGGAATCCATATCAGTGATCATTCCAGCCCGTGCTCTGAGCGAGCTGGGACGTATCCTCGGTGACACCGAAGAAGCAGTGGAGGTCACCGTCACCGAGGGGCGCAACCAGGTCCTATTCCATCTGCCGAACGTCGATCTGGTATCCCAGTTGATCGAGGGCAACTTCCCGGACTACAACCAGATCATCCCGAAAGGTCACTCCACGCGCTCAGTCGTAGACGTTAAACCGTTCCTCAACGCTGTGAAGATTGCTAGCTTCTTCGCGAGGGATGCGGCCAACATTGTGCGGTTGAAAATTGAGCCAGGTTCTGAACTCGAGCCGGGTACCCTCACAGTCAGTGCGACATCGGCTGAGTTGGGTGACAACGTGAGCCAACTTGACGCCAACGTTGAGGGTGAAGCATTGGAGATCGCTTTCAATGCTAAATACCTGTTGGACGTCCTAAATGTCATTGGGACTGACCAGGTAGCAGTAGAGACCAGTACGCCTTCGAGTCCCGGGATGTTCAAACCAGTCGGCGGCCCGGACTTCGTACACGTCATCATGCCGATGCACATCCGCAGCTAGGCCGGCGGAAGATGAAAAATGGAAGGTGGAGGATGGAGATCATGAGAAGGAAACCATTCCCCACTCTCCATTTTCCGTTTTCCATTTTCCGTTCATGTACATCCAACGGCTGTCCCTGACGAATTACCGCAACTATCGGGCGCTGAAGCTGAATCTGTCGCCCGGCTGCGTTGTGGTGCAGGGCGGCAATGCCCAGGGCAAGACTAATCTCCTTGAAGCTGTCTATTACCTGGCGACAGCCAGCACCCCTCACGCTCTCTCAGATCGCCAGCTCATCAACTGGAACGCCGGCCCCACGACCCCCGAGCAGGTCACACCGATCCGATATGCCCGCCTTGAGGGTGATTTCGTCACCGATGGTGAGCAGAAACGAGTCGAGATTACGCTGGTGATCAACCCGATACGGCAAGGTCAATCGGACAGGCTGGAGAAAACGATCAAGGTCGATGGGGTCATCAAGCGCGTCACAGACCTGGCCGGCCTCGTCAACGTCGTGCTCTTCTCGCCGACGGACACGGAGCTCGTGGCCGGCTCGCCCGGCGCGCGCCGCCGCTTCCTCGATGACCTGCTGAGCCAGCTCGATCCTCGATATGCCCGCGCGCTGTCCCACTACCACAAGATCGTATTGCAGCGCAACTACCTTCTGCGCCGGCTGCGCGATCAAGGCGGCGACCCGTCCGAGCTTGTCTTCTGGAACGATCGACTGGTGGAATACGGCGCCGCCATCATCGCCTACCGGCTGCGGGCCGTGGACCGACTCAACGAACGAGCACGCGCCATCCACTCGGACCTGACCGGCGGGGATGAGGCTCTATCACTCACTTACTTGTCTAGCGTTCTGAAAGGGCCGGCGGCCACAGCGGTGCCCCAGAGGCCGCTGGATGGTTCCAACCAGCCACTACGACCACCGCGAGAGCAGATCGAGGAAGTCTTCCGATCTCGACTCGACCAACGCCAGCCGGCTGAGCGTGCTCGCGGCATCACCCTGATTGGGCCACATCGGGCGGACATTACGCTGATGGTAAACGATATCGACATGGGGGTGTACAGTTCGCGGGGGCAACAGCGCACCATAGCCCTGGCACTGCGGCTGGCCCAGGCCGAGCTTATCCAGACCGTCACTGGCGCCCCACCAATCCTGTTGCTGGACGACGTCATGAGCGAGCTGGACGCTGTGCGCCGGCAGTATCTCATGGCCATGGCCGGCCGCCATCAACAGGCGTTCCTCACATCCACCGACCTCATAGATTTCTCGGATGCGTTTCTGACGGACTCACTGGTGCTGCGTGTGGAAGGTGGGCGTCTCGAAGGCACCCTGTAGATAGCTTGACAATGGCACGTTCCGCTGTCCGGCAGTTGAAACTGCATCAACCCTTGCGAAGTCGCCCCCTTCGACAGGCCCTTCGATAAACTCAGGAGGGGATACGACCTAAGCATCGAACCCCAACCCCCGCTCCTTCAAGCTAACAAA
>JBHHXF010000281.1:0-5298 GCA_046756905.1 Anaerolineae bacterium
GGTTGCCGCGATTTCAATCGCCAGGCTGAAGTAGCTACGTCTCACGCATGATGTGCTCAATGTCGTCGAAGTCATCATATTCCCCAAGCTCGGGTTGGGCCTGTACCTGCGCCAGCTCCTCCTGCTCGCGAAGCTGGAGGTCGTAGATTTCGGCGTAGAGGCCACCTTCGTCCAGAAGTCCCTGGTGACTGCCGCGCTGGGCGATCTGGCCGGCCTCCAGCACCAGAATCAGGTCGGCGTTCTTCAGCGTGAGCAGGCGCTGGGCGATCACGAAAGTCGTGCGACCCCGCATCAGCTCGGCCAGGGCCTGCTGAATCAGGTACTCGGTTTCGGTGTCCACGTTGGACGTGGAATCGTCCAAGATCAGGATGCGCGGGTCCATCAGCAAAGCGCGGGCAATGGCGATGCGCTGTCGCTGGCCGCCGCTCAGGGTGACGCCTCGCTCGCCGATAATGGTGTCGTACCCATCCGGCAGTGCGGTAATGAAGTCGTGAGCTCGCGCAACTTTAGCGGCGGCGATTACTTCGTCGTCCGTGGCAGTCTGCCGGCCATAGGTGATGTTGTCGCGAATCGTCGTCGAGAACAGAAACGTGTCTTGCAGCACAATGCCAATCTGCGACCGCAGCGAGTCGAGCGTTATATCCCGCACGTCGTAGCCGTCGATCAGCACCCGACCGCCATTTACGTCGTAGAAGCGGGGGATCAGGTTGACGATGGTGCTCTTGCCGGCCCCCGTCAGACCCATCAGGGCGATCTTCTGATTGGGCGCAGCCGTAAAGCTGACGCTGCGCAGGATGGCGCGGTCCCCGTAGCCGAACCAGACGTCGTCAAAGGTCACCCAGCCTTCGACTGGCGGTAGGGTGACGGCGTCGAGCTTTTGGTGAATTTCGGACAAGGTGTCCAGGATTTCGAATACACGCTCGCCGCTGGCCATGGCTTGCGTCAGCAACGTCACCTGAAACCCCAGGCGCTGAATGGGCAGGGCTAGCATCACCAGGTAGCCATTGAAGGCCACCAGCGTGCCGATGGTGATCTGGCCGGCCATCACCATCCCCCCGCCGAACCACAGAATCAGCGCGGTACTCATGCCGATGATGAAGTTCATCAAGGGGAAGTTGTTGGCCCAACTGTGAATCACCCAAATGCGGCGCTCCATGAACTCCTGGTTCTGAGCGCGGAACCGGTCCATTTCATACGGTTCTCGCGCAAACGCCTTCACCACCCGGATGCCGGTCAGGTTCTCCTGGATGGTCGTGCTCATGACCCCCAGTTGTTCCTGGACTCGTTTGAAGCGGGGCCGCACAAAAGCGCCAAACCGGATGGTGGCCGCCAGAAGCGCCGGCACGGGCAGCAATGCGATGGCCGCCAGACGAACATTCACACCGAACAGGATGACTACTGTGGCCACTGCCAAGACGATCACGTTGACCATGTCCATCAGCCCCATGCCGGTGAAGCGCTGAATCTGATCGGCATCGGCCGTGGCGCGGGCCATGAGATCGCCGGTCTTGGTCTCGTCGTGGAACGAAAAGGGCAGGCGTTGGATGTGGTCGTACAGTTCGTTGCGCAGGTCGAAGGCGATGCGATATGAGAGCCATTCGCTGAGATAGCGCTGAGCGAAGGAAAATGCCGCGCGGATCAGAGCGATGATCAGGATGGCGCCGGCAGCCCCCAGCAGGAATTGCTGTTGGTTCTCGCCCGGATTGCCGCTGACTACCCGGCCCAGCAGCCGGCTGATCCAGGTGTTGCCGGCGGCTGACAACCCTGCACCTTCCCGCAACGTGGTGTCCGCCAGTCCGAAGTCGATGACCCACTTGATGATCCACGGAACGACCAGGTTCAGCGCGTTAACGGCCAGGAGACAGGCGTAGGCGACGCCGGCCTGGGGCCAGTACGGCTTAAGGTATCGGAGAATCTGCCCAAGAATTCGCATAGAAAGAAATCTGCTGTGACAAGAAGCAGCGAGAGCCAATGGCTATCAGTGGCTCTCGCCGGGCGGAGGCTCCAGACGAACGGATCACTGTCACGCCCCCGCAGAATCCGTGCTTCGACTTGACTACCCAGGCATAGAACCCTTGCGAAGGCCTGCCCCGGCCCAGGGGTACACGAGCAGATTCTGGACCGGCAGTGTCCTCGCAAGCCGAGACTCGCTCTATTGGCAAGGCTATTCGAAACCTTCGCAAGGGTGGCTGGGTAGCTACGCTTCGACTGAGAACTCGACTACCGTCCCTCTCAGTTCCCGTCTACCCTCCTTCTGTGCAGACTTGCAGGCTCACCTCGTCGAGGAACACAGAGGTGGAGAATTTGTTGTCGGTCCGGACGCGGAACCACAGGCTGCGGGTCCTGTTCTCCAGGAGGTTCAGGTCTGCCGGCGTGAAGTCGTAGAACAGGCCCGTCCAATCGTCGGTGGCATCCAGGTTAGTCCGACAGCCCATCGAGATAAGGGCATTTCCGGTGGGGGTGCCAATAGGCCAAACGCCGACGCAGAAATCATCATAGGCTACGTTCACATCGGGATCCTCGTTCGTTGTCAGGTCCATGAAGAAGGTGAGGCGGGCTGCACTGATGTCGGCGAGAAAGGGGATGTCTTCCTGACCTAGCCAGTCCTGCGCGTTGTTGTAACCGCCCAGCCAGGCTGAACTATCGCCCTGGTAGGCGTGTCCGCTACGCTCCACATTTTCAGACAAAGTCCATCCAGTGAATCCCTCCTCAAAGCCGCCATTGACGATGTACTCCCTGCATGTGACGCCGGGCTCTGTCGTGGCGGTCGGCTCCGGTGCTGGCGAGGTGGGTGTGGGTCCGGGCACCGTTGGCGTAGGCGTCAGCAGCGCTGCACCGGAGTAGTTCCTGAGTACGACCGGCAGGTAAACTCTGCTCCCGGACCCGGTGGCAGCGCAAGTATAGACCCGGACATCGTCGATGAACCAGCCGTCAGCGCTCCCCTCGTCATCGGTGCCGATACGGAAGCGGAAGCGCACGTTCTGCCCGGCCAGCGAGCCCAGGTTAAGGCGACTGGCTATATAGCCATTGCTCTCGCCTACAAATGCCTGTTGCCCGGCCAGCGGATTGCCAAACCGGGTGTCAAGGGTGCCGTTATAACCGTTGTGGGTGAAGAGCGAGCCGGCATCAATCCACGAAGCGCCCGCGGTGGTGCTGTACTCGATTACACCTCCGTCGTAAGTCTCTGCCTGAAAGTCGTCAAACGCATACGCATGGTTGAAGTGAAGAAACGGCGTGCTCCCAGCCGGCAGGACGACGTCCGTACCCATGAACGCGTAGTGGTCGCTGACGGTAGCTATGTCGTCACCCCACAAATGGTGGACCCCGCTTGTGGCATAGAAATTCCCCCGAGACCATTCTCCACTCCCCACTTCTCTGCCGACGCGCCAATTGTCAGCGCCCGCCTCCAGGTCATCGAAGAACAGATTGGCGGGTGACTGGCCGGCGGGACACAGGGGAGCCTCGGCGGCGGAGCACGCCGCCGGCTGCTGGTTCATCTCGGTGGCGCCGGCGGCTCTCCGCACCTGCTGGCAGTCGAAGGGAGTGATGCCGCTCGTGCCGATGAGGTCAGTGCAGGCCTGCTGCAGGCCGTCGTACAGATCGTTGTAGTCGGCGGCTGAGGTGAGTAGGTTGGTCTGAACTTCGTAGAAGATCTTGGCAGCCTTCTCGATACCGATACCGCTAATGGTGTAGCCGTTGAAGGCGCCGCCGTCCACCATGAGGTAGGCGGCCTTGTTGCCAACCCCGCTGTTGATGTGGACACCTCCGTTGTCACCCTCGCCGCAGAAGTAATTGGGAGAGCCTGTCATCCTGTCGGGCTGGCGGGTATGACAGTCTGGGTCACCCAGCTCGGCGCAGGGGTTCGGTGGATTAGGAGGGTCCTTCATGTTGCGGCTAGCGCCGCCGGGGCCATCTTCAAACAGCAGCCACCGTACACCTGGCGTATCGCTGCCCTCGCCGTTAGTCAGGTCCACGAACTCGCCCCAGATGTCAGAGAGGGACTCGTTCATGGCCCCGGACTGCATGTAGTAGAACAGGTTCGACTCCAGGTTGGTGACGCCATGGGTCAACTCGTGGGCCACCGTGTCGTCGGCCAGTGGCTCGCCCTGGCCGTAGACCATCTGCTGATGCTCCGGGGACCAGAAGGCGTTGGGGTAGGGGCATCCTTCCTCGGGATCAGAGGGACAGTAGCGCACAGTGGAGACCAGGGTCATGCCGTGGTTGTCGAGACTATCCCGACCGTGCAGGTTGAGGTAGAAATCATAGGTGTCGCCGGCATAGTCGTAGGCTTTGTCCACATCGGCGTTGCCCGTCGGCGGCTGCCCCTCTGTGCGGACGGGGCCGTTGCCGGGCAGGCCGGCTTCTGGGTCGTTGTTGTTGTCGTAGACTACGCGATTCTTGCCGGCAGCGATCTGGTTGAAGTGTAGGATCACCATGCCCGATTGGGCATCTACCAGGACCAACTCGTCAATCGGCCGTAAATCCCTGGCATACACATCCATGCGCCAGACCAGGGAACTGAGGCTGGGGCCTGGCTTTAGCAGGATCGGATTGTAGATCCACAGCTCTGGCTCGTTGGTGGTGAGATCGTCGTTGCTGAGCCTGTAACTTTTGGCCACAAACCCCAGCGCCCTCTCCTGGGCAGCGGCAGCATCCAGCCTAGGTGTGCTATTCAGTACCAGGCCAGGGAGCACCTCCCCGTTAGCTGAGATGATGTTCCGATCACCATTCAGTTGAACGATCAATTCACCGCCCAACACCGGTATACCCCTATAGACTTGTTGGAAGCGAACGAAAGACCGGCCCCGGTCAACCACACTAGTACGCATTAAAGTGAGTTCTCGTGCTTGATCGGTCAGCCCGAAAAGCTGGCCGTATGTGATCAGGAAGTGACGTGCAGCATCTTCGGCCGTGGCTGCCTCCAGCCGTTTCGCCGGTTGACGGATGGGGTGCTCGCGATTGGAGCCGATGAAGCGGACCTTTCCGGTCCGCGCGTGGTAGGAGACGCTTGCCTGACCCTTGGTTGCCTGCTGCAATTGGTCAATCAACGTCGCATCGGTTGGGCCGGGCGCTGTCGGCGCCGGTTCCTGGGGCGGGCGCAACTCTTCAGGCCCGGATGCGCTGCCTCTTGCGATGGGCAGCAATAAGGGGATCAGAGCAACCAGGACAACGGTGCCCAGTAGTGGCCTGAACCTGACACACATCTCTCCTCCTCCTTGCTGGGTTATTCGGTCGGGGATGGCGGCATTATACAGGAGCCTCCGCAGCGTGTCAAGACTCTGACAAAGGGTTACTACT
>JBHHXF010000282.1:0-5291 GCA_046756905.1 Anaerolineae bacterium
AGCAGCATCTCCTGTGTGAAAATAAAAAAGATCATCACCGGAATGAGCTGGAACAGGCCTATCGCGGCCACCTGATTCCAGCTAGCCAGCGATGTATCGCCTGAAAAGCGGTTCAGGTAAACTGCCAGATTGGATACCTTGGATCCTATGGTGAAGGTGAACGGGATCAACCAGGCGTTCCAGCCGGTGATGAAATTGAAGATAGCCAATGCAGCCAAGCCAGGCTTGATCTGCGGCAGAATTATCTCCCACCACACTCGGAACCGTGAGGCCCCGTCGATGAGCGCCGACCGCTCCATGTCCCACGGTATGTTGTCAAAAAAGCCCTTCATCAGCCACACACCCAGCGGCAGCTCCAAGCTGATCATCACCAAAGCCACCCCCCCAACGGTGTTAAAGCCAAACGCCTTCCCGATCAGCGGCATGCCGCCAATGAACAACAGGACGTGAAAGATGGCAATGAGCAGCATCTCGGGGCGGAAGGTGTGCAACATCAGCGTCAATCCGAGGAAACTCTTCCGCCCGGCGAAGTTCATGCGGGACAGAGCATAGCCGGCCAATGACGACACGAACCCGACCCCGATGACCATTCCCGCAGCGATGAGAAAGGTGTTTAACGTCACCCGCCAAATCTCAGGATCGCTCAGAAAACTCCAATTCTGCAGTGTCCATCCACCGACGTTGCCCTGGGCATCCATCGGCAGCAAGCCCCGCGTGCGATACGAAAAGGTAGCAACGATCACCCAGGCATAACCGATCACGATGGGCAAGATGCTGATGATAAGCAGGATATAGGGGATAGCCTTACGGACGGATCGTCGCACGCCATATCCACGATCGGTTCCGAAAGCGGTGTCCTGAGCTTTGCGAAGGCTAGTCGCCGTCATGTTTCTTCCCTCCTAAAGCACGTCAATCTTAGGTTCCTGCACCAGCTCATTGAAGCGGAAGACACGCAGGTAGATGATAGACAGCACAACACCAATGAGCACGAGGATGAAACCCCAAGCGGCTCCATACCCCCACGCGTGGCTGCCGAAGTATGTTTTCAGAGCCCGCTTGTAGGCCGTTAGAGCCCACACCTCTGTCGTGAACAGTCCTGGACCGCCCTCGGTCAACAGTAGGATGTACTCGAAGGACACTAGCAATGAAAGCGTCTGGTAGGTGGTCACGAACAGGAGCGGCCACCTGAGCATCGGCAGCGTGATATCGCGCACGATCTGCCAAGCGGAGGCGCCATCTACTTTTGCCGCCGTGAAGAGGTCTTTGGGGATCGATTCGATGGCCGAGGTGAAGATGATCATGCCGAACGAAGCGCCCACGAACCCGTTTACCAAGATAACGAATAGCCATGGCATCTCGTTAATCCAATAGGGTTGGTGTTGGACCCCAAACATCCCCAGGAACCAGTTGATGATGCCATACGGCGGTGTCTGGACAAAGCGCCGCCACATCACAATGTAGACCACCGAGGGAGTGATGCGTGGCAGCAGCCACAACAGACGGAAGAGAAAGCTCGCCCGACGGTTGATGTGAGAGGTCAGCAGGGCCAGTACTAACGCCAAACCGACGTTGAAGAAGCCCAGGGTTAGGACGACGTACTTAGCGGTGTTTTTCAGGATTTTGGGTAGGAATTTGTCACCAAACAGCCGGCGGTAGTTCTCCAGGCCGACGAAAGTCCAGGGGTCACTGAAGTTGGAACTGGCCAGATCAGTCATGCTGAGAACCAAGAGGAGGAGCGCAGGGATAAAGAAGAACACCAGCACGAGCACCGCAGCCGGGCTCATGAATCCCCAAGCGCCCAGCGTGGCCCGCAATCTCGCGCGGCGGGAGATCTGGCCTGCTACTACTCCTGACTTGCCTACGATAGCCTCTGCCATGGGAAGCAATCCTTTCCTTCGAGGTCAGGCTGGAGAGGAAGGGCCCCTTATACACGCTAACTCGAGGCGAGCGACCGGCGGTCAAGCGACGGCCTGAGCTGCCTAAGGGGAGCCCGCAGCCCTTCGACAGCTCTGTGTGAACGCAGCGTTGGCTGTATCGAGACCAAGGGAGCCAGTCCGCCGAAGCTGCTTGGTCTCGATACGCGCCCTGCGGTCGCTATTCGACCGGCGCTTTCTCCTTAGGTTGGCGTATAGGGGTGTCCCGCCTCTCCAACCTGCACTGCCCTATCCTCAGCGAATGATCACGTTGTCGCCAAGCTCGTTCTGAAGCCGATCCACAACGACATCCACCGCCTCCTCCGGCGTCAGGTCGCCCGACTCTACAGCCTGGATGCCCAGGTAGTAGGCTTCTGAGTAGGCGCTCCAGTACGGGCTGTTGGGCAGGAAGGTCGTGTAGTCGAGCAACGGGAGCGTCGCGCTCAAGAACTTGGCGCTGGTATACGGCGCGTAGTCGGACTGGGACTTCAGCACCCCCAGGTGGCCGCTATCCACCGCGTAGGTCGTGTTGAGCTCCTTGACCGTCGCCTTGGAGATCAACAGCAGCGCCAGGTCGGGGTGTTTGGACTGCGAACTGATCATGTACACCAGCGGGTGGGTCAGCGTGATCGGCTTACCGGTGCCCTCTGCATTGGCGGGGATCGGGGCGAAGCCCACGTTCTCGAACAGGTAGTCCTCGCCGCCAAGATCCTGAAGGTAGTTTGTGTGCCAGCTTGCCCAGCGCCACGTCCCCTCAAACACAAAGAGGACTTTATCAAACGTGCTGGTGTATTCCTTGTGATGGTCCCAGTCGCCGTCCAACTTGTTGGGCCGGATGATGTTGCGCTCTTGCGCGGCATCATGCAGCAACTTGTATACCTTGAGAGCGGCACCTTTGTCGAAGATCAGCGCATCCGTGCCTTCCTCTTGCACCTGGCCGCCGGCGCCGTAGTAGTAGTACAGGAAATCGGGGCCGTTGGACGGACGATGCCACCAGCCATCGCCCGGCTCGACAATGCCTTTCTCGACCGCCTGTGCGGCAGTGTCAAGCATATCTTGCCACGTGAACTCGCCGGCGGCGATGCGCTCGTCCAGGCTTTCGATCTCATCATCGGTCCAACCCAGCTCGCTCAGCAGTGGCTTGCTGTAGTACATCGGGCGCGCCTCGGCGTCCTGCGGGACGCCCCAGATTTTGCCACCCAGCATGGTAGAATTCCACAGGCTGTCAATCAC
Organism: Anaerolineae bacterium; assembly: GCA_046756905.1. Lineage (GTDB taxonomy): Bacteria > Chloroflexota > Anaerolineae > Epilineales > JAANWY01 > JBHHTZ01. The sequence goes on from JBHHXF010000282.1 coordinate 3,147, forward strand.
GTCGTCAAACTCAGCATATTTGCCGATTTCATCTGTGATGTCAGTCAGGTAGCCAGCCGTGGCCCAGTCGCCGATGTGCTCGTGGCCGGAGCATATGATGTCCGGTGCTTCACCCGCCTCCGAGGCCAGTTCGAACTCGGTCTTGTAGTCTCCCCAGTCTGCATCGTCCTGGATGGCCTCGAGCTCGATGCGGCGGTCATCGCCTGCTTCGGCCAGCGCCTGGTTGGCGGCTCCTACTGCGGCCACCAAGTTGTCGCAGCGCCCATTCTCGTAGGGCGGGCTCGCCTTACAGCGAGCGACGATGTGGACCAGGTTGCTACCGGTCTGGACCTCTTTGATTACCTCTTTGGTGACAACGACTTCTTTGACCTCAGGCGTGGGCTGGGAACAGCCGGCGGCTATACCCAATAACACCAGAACACCGATTAGAATCCACCATTTACGCATTTTCCTCTCCTCCTCATCTGTGTTGATGAATGTTGGATGAACAGAACGGTGTTAACGACATACTCTGTTGACGGACAAACCGACGGCATCACCTCCTTCGTCTATCGCGCGACGAGTAGCGTTTCACGAGTCAGGCATCGCTGATCGAAGACTTGAGTGGCCGGCATGAATGACGGACAATCAACTCTCCCTTCAGGGCAACATTGGGAACCTGATTGCCGTTTGCCATCAAAGCCAGCACCATCTCCATGGCCCGGCGCCCCAACTCGTATGCGGGCTGCCGAACCGTGGTCAGGGGTGGGTGGAAATAGGATGCTAGTTCAATGTCATCGAAACCAACCAGCGAGATGTCGTCAGGCACCTGCAAGCCGGCCTCTCGAACCGCCTTGGCTGCCCCCATTGCCGTGAGATCATTGTAACAGAAGACAGCCGTAGGAGGAGCCGGCAATGCTAACAGCTTTCGCATAGCCTCTTTGCCACCCGCTGCATAGCCATCTCCCTGAGCAACAAGAGCCGAGTTAAAATCGATTCCCCGCTCCTGTAGAGTCTTCTTATATCCTTCGAGACGGTGCTGGTTGGTGCGCCCCCCTCTTTCGGCGGCGAGATACCCAATCCGGGAATGTCCCATCTCAAGCAGGTACTCGGTCGCTAGTTGACCGCCGTGTAAGTTATCCGTGGATACTGAATAGGTGTGTTCTGGATGATTGACGAGGACTAGCGGCAAGCCAAAGTCGGCCAGATGCAGCTCATGATCCATGACGAGGCTAGAGGATTTGACGATTACGCCATCTACACGCCTTTCCCGGAATGCCGCGAGCACCTCCATTTCCCGATAGGGCTCGTCATAGAAACTACTCAGAAAGACAGTGTATCCGTGCATCACGGCAGTGTCTTCGGCCCCGCGCACCAATTGAGCCAGGAAGGGATCAGAAACCCATCCCACGGCGAGGCCGATGATGTGGGTGCGTTTAGTGACCAAACTCCGGGCCACCGCGCTGGGCGAGTAGCCCATCTCAGTGGCTAGGCGTCGAATACGCTCTTTCGTCTCTCGACTGATGCGGGGATGATCGCTCAGAGCGCGCGACACCGTCGACGGGGAAACGCCGGCCTTGCGGGCAACATCTTTGATAGAAATGGCCATTCGTTGCTATCCCCTGGGAGAGAGAAGAACCTGGACCACCTCAGTTTGTGCAAACGTATGCACAATCGAATTGTATCATACTCCCCAGCGGTTGTCAAGCCCTTTTCGACGAGACGTTCGTAGTACGCCACGCAGCGCAGCGGAGTGGCGCAACACCGCACTCCGCGGTGCTGCGTGCGTAACTACAACTACGTGTAACTTGACACATTCAGAGCCTGGCGAATGAATTGAGTGTGACCAAAATCTGTTGGGACCTATGAAACCACTCAGATCAGCCTTCGCGGCGAGGCGAGCAATGAATTGCCCGCCTGATACTACGAAACCCGTTTTAACGGGTTGATTGAGCGCGAAATCAGTGCGTTTCAACGCACTTCGCAATATCAGGCGGCGAATTCATTCGTCGCTCAAGTGGCTGGCTGCAAACCGCCCCAACAGATTTTGGTCACACTCGAATGAATTCGCGGCAACCCTTCGACAAGCCCTTCGATAAACTCAGGACGAGGCTCAGGACGTCGCCCTTGCGAAATCCGCCTACGCGGATTGAGTTTCAGTCGCCG
>JBHHXF010000283.1:0-5274 GCA_046756905.1 Anaerolineae bacterium
CAGGTGCTGAATGATCCGAGGTGGGTGATGGTGTATTGCATGTAGGAGCGTAGAACTGTGCAAGAAGAGATTTCCTTTGTACCACTGTTGGTCGTGATCGGCCTTGCCTTCCTCGTTCCCCTTTTCCTCTCGCGCATAAAAGGCATCGCCATTCCCGTCGTTGTTGGGGAGATCATCGCCGGCATCATCGTTGGCAAAAGCGGGTTTCGCCTGGTTGAGGAGAACTTTGTGCTGGAAGTCCTGGCGATCCTGGGTTTTGCCTACCTCATGTTCCTTTCCGGCTTGGAAATCAATTTTTCGGATGTGTTGAGTTCCGAGGTAATAACCGGCGCGTCCCGGCTCCGCCGCTGGACCGGAAACCCCATGGTGATCGGGGGCGCGTTGTTTTTCCTGACGCTCACCGGATCTACAATCGCGGCGTTTTTCCTGCGGAGCCGTGGACTCATCAACGATCCGTGGATCATGGCGCTGATCCTGTCGACCACATCTTTAGGTGTCGTTGTACCAGTGCTCAAGGAACGTGATCTCACTACGCACCATCTCGGTCAGACCATTCTGGTCTCATCGCTGGTGGCGGACTTTGTCAGTATCCTACTCATCAGCGTGTATGTACTGCTGCAAAGCCAGGGATTAACGCTCGACGTGCTGCTTGTGCTGGTCTTGTTGGTTGCCTTCGTTGTGGTCTACCGCCTGGCGGCTCGCCTGCGGCGGCACTTGCCCGCCGCGCGCATTTTCGAGGAGCTGTCATCGGCAACGTCACAGATTAAGCTGCGGGGTTCGTTCGCACTGGCCCTGGTGTTTATTGCTTTGGCTGAGAGCCTGGGCATTGAAAACATACTGGGGGCGTTTCTGGCCGGCGTCATCGTCTCTCTCCTCTCACCGGGTGAAGGTTCAATCCTACGGCAGAAACTGGACGCGGTGGGTTATGGGTTCTTTATTCCCATTTTCTTTATCATGGTCGGCGTCGGCTTCGACCTGCCGGCTCTCCTGGGGTCACGCTCAGCCTTGCTGCTCGTACCTCTTCTCATCGGAATTGCCTATGCGGTGAAACTTGTGCCGGCGCTGATCTATCGGGTTCGGTATTCCTGGCGCGAGACACTGGCAGCCGGCTTCCTCCTCAGTTCTCGTCTGTCACTGATCATTGCCGCCGCTGCCATCGGTCTGCAACTGGGCGCCATCTCCGACGCCGTCAACTCCACCATCATTCTGGTCGCCATAATCACGTGCACGTTGTCACCTATAGTATTTAACCGCGTGGCCCCAGATTTGGTCAGAGAACGGGATCGTGTCCTGGTCGCCGGCACCCGCAAAAGCGTTGCGTTGCTAACGCGCCGGCTGCGCGAACACAATCTGGACGCCATTCTACTCAGCGGGGATAACCATCAACATCACCAGGCGCTGGCTATGGGTATTCCATCCGTCTGTCGGCCGTGCGACTCTTTGTCGAATGCACTCCGCGAAGCGGGGATCACCAGAGCCAAAGCGGTTGTGGCCATGGAAGAGAGAGATGAGGACAATCTCCGGATTTGTCGCATGGCGCGGCAGGTCTACGGCGTCGAGAACATCGTGTCGTGGGTACGAGACCCTGTGCAGAACGACCGATTCCGTAGGCTCGGCGTTCGGGTGGTTAATCCGGCCTACTCCACGGTGCTCATCATGGAGAGCATGGTCTTGAGTCCGGATGCCTTTTCCCTGACCGCCGACGTGGACGAAACGCGGGCGGTGCAGGAGGTTAAGCTGCAGAATCGTGATCTGATTGGCCGGCGACTCCGGGATCTGTCCTTGCCTGGCGATGTGATTGTGCTGATGATCCAGCGCGGCGGAGACATCCTCGTGCCGGATCGCAAGACATCCCTCAGAGCCAACGATACTGTCACTTTGGTCGGAACTGACAGTGATCTAGACGCCGCCGCCCGACTGTTCGCACGCAATGGGCGATAGTGCTGTATGTGAGATGAGCACCCTGAGTAGTAACTATCAAAGTATTAGCGATTCACGTCGAATTGCTCAATGTAGGTCATCTCGCTTGCCTGGGAGGGGTCGACCACAAAGCCGCCAATCTCCGGGCGAGTTGCTGCCACTGTGATGTGGACAAACAACGGCAACGCCGGCAGATTCTCGGCAAAGATGCGTTGAGCCTCGGCCCAGAACAGTTTCTGATCTTCCTTGATCCAGGTATCGAGCGCCTTGTTGGTCATCTGATCGAAGTCGGGGTTGCACCATCCGGTGTGGTTATTACCCACCCAGTTGTTGTCTGGCGTTGGCACCTGGTCGCATCGGTAGAGGTCCCCCCGTGGTTCCGCGCCGGCCAGCCACGCAAACTCGCCCAGATCGAACTGCCGGCCAAACAACGGGCCGGCGGGTCCGCCGGCGAAAAACTCGTGGTCTGGTAAGTATTCCAGCTCAATGCGGATACCGATATTCGCCATGTCTTTCCGAAACGATTCGGCGACCTGCTGGCGCATCTCGTTATCCACAGTAGTATTCAGTGTCATCCGCAGCGGAGTTCCGTCGGGAATCTTGACTGCCTCCACTTGCTTCGTCTCAAAGCTGATGCGTTCACAACTGACGTCGTGGGCTTCGCGAATCCCGTTGCCGTCCGCATCCCGCCAGCCGGCCTCCTCCAGAATCTTCCTCGCCAGACCAGGATCAAACTCATACATTGGCACCTCGGCCGAATACATGGGATGCCCCTGCGGGATAAACGACTGTTGCACCCTGCTCTGGCCGAATAACGCCACATCGACCATCTTTTGTCGGTCTGTACCGTAGGCGAAGGCCTTGCGAACGTCGCGGCAAGCGCCGATGGGTACTCGCTCATCGGCCGGCCAAATGTTGAAGTCGATGTGTTCCCACAAAGCGCCCGATGCGCTGCCGGCGATGAAAGAGGGCTCGAGAAGTCCCTGGGCTTCTGCCTGGAGCAGCGCCGGCGACTGGTCCAGGTCCAGGCCATCGTGGGTGCCTATGTCGCACTCGCCGGCCAGCAACCCAGCCAACAAATCTGAAGGATCCACGACGAAGCGAAAGATAACAGAGTCAACTTTTGGAAGGCCCTCATCGGCGCGGAAGTAGTGGGGATTCTTCTTCAAGGTGATATGATCACCCGCCACCCACTCTTCCAGGGTGAAAGCGCCGTAGCTCAGCGGGTCGCGAGCGAAGTCCGACCGCAGTATCTCGGACGGGCTGAGACCGTCCATGGCGTGCTGCGGCAAAGGCGTCCAGAAGTTGAGATAGTACGTGGCATCTATGAATCCAGGCACACCGGTCCACCGAATCGTCAGTTTATCCAGCGCTTCGTAGCTCGCCGTGCGAGAGATCATGAATTTGGATGCGGGTGTGTCCGGGTGGGCCGCTAAATTGAAGCTGTAAACCGAGTCGTGAGCGGTCACAGGCTCTCCATCTTCCCAGGTGATGCCTTGCTTCAGCTTGAAGGTGACCGCCAGGCGCTGCGTCTCCACCGGTTCGTCCGCCTGCAGGAGGATGCCGGCCGCGTTCACGTACATCTCGCCCGGCTGCACCGTAACATCTTGCACAACCGCGTCTCCATTCTCGATGCCGGGCAGTTTCTCAAGGATGACTGGCTGATAGGCGTACGAGCGACTGTCGATGGGGCCGTCATAGATGGCCTGGAGTAAGTGCCGTGCGGCCAGCATGGTCGTTCCATACAGGTACAGCGAGTCTGGCTCCTGGGCGATGCAGACGGTCAGGCTCTTTGGGCCGGGCGTGGCAGTGGGCGTGGCCGGCTCGCGCTCTATGGTGGGTGCGGGAGCGGACGTCGAAGTGACCACAACGACGTTCTGGGACGTGATCGTGGGGCGGGGCAGGACTGGGGGTGGCGTGGGCGTCTGGGACGTGGGGATTGTGCTCAGCCGACAACTCGACGCCACCACAGCAAGAACCAGAGCGACCGCGAGCTGGCGAGGGCGGGCGGTCCGCATTGCTTTCATACCCTGAGCCTGGGATCAGCCACCTCGTGCAACCCCCTGGCAATTAGATAGAACGCGGCTGAAAAGAGGGATAGCGCGATGGATGGCGGCAACAACACATGCCATTCGATGCCGCCGCCAAGGGTGCCCATGTAGGCCTGGCTGGTATAGATGATCGTTCCCCAGTTCAGATACAGCCGCGTCAAACCGAAAAAGGACACGAACGCATCCGCGACCACGGCACCGGTTACTGACAGCAGCATCATCATCGAGGTCAGCGGGATCATGGGCGGCAGGAGATGCCTGAGGATCGTGTGCGCGCTACCGCCGCCCGCTATTCGGGCGGCCTCAATATAAGGCTTGGCCATCACCGTCAAGGCGTAGGACCTGAGAACGACAGCCGTGCCGCCCAGGCCGGCAATGAGGCCGTAGATTGCGCCCAGTTTCACAGGCCCAAACTCATTGAAAGCCACGCCGACAATCACCATGAAGATCGGCGCTGGTAGCAAGAGAAACGCATCCGAGATGTGTGTGAGGACGGCATCGACCATGCCCCCGAAGTACGCCGATATTGCACCCATGGCCGCCCCGACGATGGCAGTGATCAATGCAGCGGTAAGACCCAGGACAAAGGTCGGGGTGGTGGCGGCCAGCAGCCGGCTCAGCACGTCGCGGCCCAGGCCATCTGTGCCCAGGAGATGCCGGCTGGAGGGTGGCGCAGGATGCATGGTCTTGAAGTCAAACCCCGTCACTGGATCGTAGACCCCTGAAGGCCACACCGTCCTGATCAGAATGGGATGGGAAATAGCCATCAACGCAAATATCCCGATGAGAGCCAGGCCCAACAAGGCCAGGCGATTGCGGGCGAAAACCTCCCAGGCCCCTCCGACTCGGCGCAGCGTTAGCCTGGTCCTGATAGAAAACCGCCGCCAGCTTCCAAGGCCGGCGTAATTCAGCCGTTCGGCGTCTCCAACTGCCATCAGAATCTCACCGCTCCCAGGTCGCCCACCTGAATGGCCCGATCGCGCATGCGCGGATCGATATACAACTGGACTACGTCCAAAACCAGACGGGCCGCCGCAGAAATCGCACCGATGATTAGCAAAGCGCCCATCACTACAGGTGTGTCCTTATTGTACAGGGCCAGCAGCATGGTCTCGCCCATCCCCGGCCAGTTGACCGCGCGCTCAATGATCACGATACCGGTCAGAAGGTAGGGCAGACTGACCACCAGCCGGCTGAACACCGGTATTACGGCATTGCGGGCCGCGTGTTTATCCCGCACCACCCGCTCCGGCAGCCCCTTGGCGCGAGCCGTTCTGATGTACTCTTCGCCCAAGGTATCTTT
>JBHHXF010000284.1:0-5242 GCA_046756905.1 Anaerolineae bacterium
TCTCTCGCGCACCGCCGGCTGCGCGCGCCAGACCTTGCCGAAGCCCAGCATCGGCTCCACCAAACCGTCGGGCGGCGTTTCACCACCGCGAGCGGGGTCCACTTCGGGATCGAAGGTGTCCTCAAAGCGCTGGTACGTCGAATCTGCGTAGAGGACGAGCACAATCGCCTCCGGGTACCAGCCGATGTGGTCGGACCAGATCATTGCGCCGTGCTCGAAGGGCTGGTAGGCGGTCTTGACTTCCCAGGCTCTGGGAATGACGCGCGGATGGTAGGATGTCGGACAGCCCAGAGCAGATCGGAGGTCTGGATCGCCTTGCCAGATGGTCAGGAAGCCGCCTTCCGGAAGGACCCGGCAGACCACAGGCGTGGCGGAAGGGGGCGGCGAGGCGGTGGCGGTGGCCGGCGCACGCGTTGTCGTGGGCGTGGCCGGCGGCGCTGTCGCTGTGGGCGTGGCCGGCGGGCGTGTCGCTGTCGCCGTCAGGACGGGCGGTGGGGGTGGGGACGTCGGCGAGACAGGGGCCGGCGTTGGCAGTGTTGCCTTCGTCGAAACAGGTGTCGGCGTTGGAGGCACACTGATCGCCTGCGGGACACAGGCGATCAGTGTGACGACGAATCCTGGAATGAGCAGTAGTCGGACCATGCTTCCTCTTAGTTGCTACCTCTTCAGGAGAGACACGAAAACCTGGTGGGATCTCGCGTGGCTTTCACTGGACCAGTAGCCTGCGTTGACAACGTAGCGCCGGCTGAGTAAGTAGGGTGGGCTGGCGGCGGCCTGGCCGGCGGTACCGTTCACAACATAGCTCGATGACGCCGCCGGCCCTCCTCCCCCACCCACCACGTGCCATCTCAGATTGAAGCTGCCCGACGTCTGGAACAGGGCCGCGCCGGCCACCATCAGTGCAATGAGGAGCACAAGCATCAGAATGACTGTTCTGCGTTGGTAGGCCATGGCTCCCCCTCACTGCAACGTTACATAGACGTAGACCAGCCCCTCACCTTGCTCCAGGGGCTCCAACGCCTTGCCCAACACGGTCCCCGGCAGGGTTGTCTGGATGCCCTGAATGCTCACCTCAAGCGCGCGCGCCGCGCGAGCGGCCGGGCCGGCGGTAGACAGCAGATCGCCAGGCTGGATAGTACCTGTGGTGGCGTCTACCTTGACCTGACAAGGTCCCTGCACGACGATGAGCAGGTACTCGCCGGGTGCAATGGGCCCCGGCCCCGTCAGTGGGACGAGCCTGCGGATGGCCTCGGCCTCCGGAGCACGCTCCTCGGACGCCCGGGCCAGCCATTCCTTCGGGTAGGTAGAAGCCACCACGCCGATGACAGCGGTACTGTTAGCCTCCCTGGCCTTGCGCACCTGAATCAGCGGGATAGCGTCCTGGGCCGGCGATGCCCCCAGGCCGGCGATAACAACCACATCACCGCGCTCCAGAGGCTCGCTGTCGGCGTTCTGGACCACGCGCATCATGGCTCCCGTGGTGTGATAGTTCTTCGAATACAGGTTATCCCACGTGTAGAAACCGTAGTTGTCATCCTCGCGGAAGGTCTGACCACGCACCCCGTCGGAGTTTGAGCTGGAACCTTGCACACCCGTGTAGTTGAAGCTGGAACCGAGCACGCCCTCGCCGTTGGTGCTGTGGCCGGACACGCCTCGCCATTGTCCATCACCGCGAACGCCCCCTACTTTACCTTCGCCCCGCACGCCGTAGTTTTCCGTACTCTGACCAAAAACGCCGTTACCCCACTCGGCCGTGAAGTAGCCGGCGTGGTCCCAGTGGTCTCGGCCGTTCGTATCGACCCTGATTCCGTATCCTTCGTCGCTCTGGAAGTACCCGCCCCAGCTTGCAAAACTGCTCCCCCAAACGCCGTAAGAGAAGGCACTGTTGCCGAACACGCCTAACCCGGAATATGATTGGCCGTGCAGGGCCGTTCCTGAGGCGTAGGTCACGCCGGAAATCACCCTGCTCCAGGGATGGTAGCCGGTCATGTTCACATGCAACACAGAGTTTCCTTCATCGGTCGCGGCGGGCGCCCCCACAATCTGCGCGCCGGGCCGCAGGCTGAGAGCATAGGGCACAGGCATCAGTTCCTGGCGCGGTGACAGTGATTCGCCATCGACCCACAACTGTAGCCATAGCGGCTGACCTTTGAAGTCAGCCGGTTTGACACCCAGGGCCACGTTGAACAAGCCGTCCTCAATCCCGACGTCCATCGTGCCGCTGTCCCACAGGCTGGTTCCGGTCACAGCGGAATCGAAAATCTGAAAGCGCATCGTGTACGTCCCGCTCAGCGGGGTGCCGTCGGGGCTGGTCAGCCGGCCCTGATAGCTGATCCGCGCACTGCCCGTCACCTCGGGCGCAAATGGGGGCGGGGCGCCGGCCATCCATGCCGCGTCACGGCCGGATAGAAAGGGTATGGCTCCAGCCACGCCAACCAAAAGGACCGAAGTCGCCACGACTGCCACGATGACCCACAAAGTTTGAGTTTTCATCGCCTTCCCATTCCTCCTTCTTATAGGTAAGCTCGATGGTCACTGCTGGCCAGTCAGGGGTTCAGTCGAAGGTGTGATGCGCGATGGAGGTCACTGAATTCCCCGTTGATCATTGTGTTTTCATATTGGCATCCCCCTCTCACTGTTCATGGTCCGGGTTTCATCTCTCGCCACAGAGAATACGCCGCTGGGCTGGCCGGGTCCAGGTCGAGTGCGCGCTCCAGAGCGACAGCGGCGTCCTCACGTCGGCCAAGCTGCCAATAGCAGCGAGCCAGTCCCAGGTGGGCGTCACTCAAATCAGGCTCCCAGCGTGCGGCTTCCTGATAGGCTGCCAATGCCTTCTCCACGTGACCCAGAGCCAGTTCAGCATCTCCCAGGTGGCTGAAGCTGATCCCGTCAGTCGCATCCAGGTCTACCGCCTGCCGAAACTTTGCCGCTGCGCCGGCAAAGCGCCCGCCTTCCAGGTCTGCCAGACCCCACGCCGCATACACCAGAGCGTGGTTGGGGGCCAGTTGCGTGGCTCGCCGGTATGCTTCGTCAGCCAGGGGCACTTTCTCTCCAGCAAACCGATTGCCCCACATGCTGTACAGATCGCCCAGCGCCGTCCAGATGCGGTAGTCGGCCGGGCGCAGGTCGGCCGCGGCCCGCAACTCTGCTTCGGCCCACTGGAGCAAGCGCAGTGGGTCGGGATGGCCGGCCTGAGCTTGTTGGGAGTAGATTTGGCTGAGCAGCAGGTGGTACTGCGGTTCCTGCGGCCACAGGCCCACAGCCCGCTTGCCGGTGGCCGCGGCGGCCGTCCATCTGCCCATGGCAGCTCGATTCTGCGCCACGTTGGCAGCCGCGTCAGCCAGTAGCAGCCGGCCATTGAGCTGCAGGACGGCGAGAATCACGCCGGCCAGTACCACGCCCGACACCGCCCAACGCAGCGGCGATCTGCCTGGACTCTCCGTCGGCTCGGCCGGCTCCGAGCCTCCACCAGGCGCGGCCAGTGCCATCGTCATGCCCATCAGCAGCCAGGTGGTGGTCGCCGTAGCGGTCACGTCAAAGCTCACCAGGTTGCCAGCAACGTTTCCCGCCACCGCTGCCAGGCCGGCGACGATCAGCAACCATCGCTCCCGGTCCCCTCTTTGTTGGCAACCATCGGCCGTGCGACAGCCAACCATGTAGAAGCGAGTGAGAAGTACAAGGCCGGCTGCGAGGCCCAACAGGCCGGCGGACACTGCCCAGTCCAGCACCAGGTTGTGAGCCCGGTCCACATACAATCCGCGCCCCTGGTAGTAGACCAGTTGCGGCGGGTAGACGCTCTGAAACACCAGCCCGAACGTGTCGGGGCCGTACCCCAGCAGCGGCCGGTGGGGGATCAACTTCAGGGCCGCCCGCCAGATGGTCAGCCGCGCCGCGATGGAGCCGCCCTGACCGTAGCCCCACCAGAGGGCGCCGGCCAGTCCGCCCAGCACGGCGAGCACCCCGCCGGCGACGGCCATCCTGCGCATCCAGGGCCTCATATAGGGCGACGCCCAGAGCAGACCGAAGGTTCCCACTGCCACGACGGCCGCCAGCCACGCGCCGCGCGATAGCGTCAGACCGATGATGCCGACCTCTGCCAGCAGCAGGGCGCCGCCGGCCAGCCGCATGGAGCGTCGCGGGGTTTTCAGGGTGAGGGCGAGGGTCAGGGGAAGGAGCATCGCCAGGTAGGCGCCCAGGAAGTTGGAGCGGCCTAACGTGGCAAACACCTGCGAGCGGGCATCCGTTACCAGACCGGCGGGACGCCATCCCAGCGCCTGCGCAAGGCCGAGCCCGATCAGCGGCACCGCTGTCAAGGTCATCGCCCCGACCAGCCGCCATGCCTGAGGTGGTGCCCGCAGCCGGGCAGAGATCACGAAGAACAGGAGGATGTAGCTCGTGAGCGTGAGCAGGCCCTGGGCGCGTGCGTAGCTGCCCCAGAGGCTCAGCCCTGGGTCCACGGCGACGGCGGTTGCCGCAACCTCTACGGCGGCCAGGGCCAACGCCGGCCACACCAGAGGGTTCCGGCGCAGATCGCGCCAGGGCGAGCGCCGACGGAGGAGACAATCGGCCAGCCACACGCCCGCCATCAGCCACACCAGCGAGCGCAGGAGCGCCGCCTTGGGCAGCTCGAAGGGCCGGCTGGCCCACAGGTTGACCCACAACGGCACCAGGATGGCGGTCAGCAGCCACCCTACCTCCAGGAGCGCGTCAGCTTGGTCGCGCACTGACGTGTCAGTTTGGCCACGGGCAACAATCATGATCTACTCCCCGTCAATCACCTTGCCATGATCAAGACCGGGGTATGAGCGTGGGCTGTAATGGGGTCAGAGGCGACCTTAGTTATACCGCAGCTCGCCCCTTTTGTCCAAGCGGACAGAGAGCGGGAAACTCGGCAATGGGGTGAAACGCGGCCATGCGACCGCAGCTCGGTGGCGATTTCGATTGGCTCAGATGTGCTGCCAGCACGTCATCGGACGCTCATTTTCATCCAGCCGCTGTTGTTGTGGAAATCGGCTACCGCGCTGCCAGGAGGGACGATTTCGTCCAGAGCGGCGGCTGCTCCTTCATCCAGCTCCATGTCCAATACGCCCAGAGCAGCGCGCAGGTGTTGTTCCGTCCGCGGCCCGATGATCGGCGCGGTCACGCCTGGTTGCTCCTTCACCCACAACAAGGCCAACTGGGCCGGCTCGTAGCCATGAGCGCAGGCGACCTCAATGAACCGTTTTGAAGCAGCGACGGCGCG
>JBHHXF010000285.1:0-5241 GCA_046756905.1 Anaerolineae bacterium
TCACGCTGGCCGGCACAAACGTCTACCTGGCCGACGGGAACGGTGGGCTTCGAATCGTGACTGCATCTGATCCAGCGGAACCGGCCCCGCTGGGCGCATACGACTCGCCAGGCCGAGCCATCTCTCTGGCAGTGGCCGGCGACACAGCCTACGTCGGCTACATATTTCAGGGTCTCCAAATTACAGACGTTTCAGACCCGACTGGTCCCGCCGAGCTCGCCTACATCGACACGCTCCAGGACCCACAGGCAGCAGAGGTGGCCGGCAACCGCTTGTACGTGACCAACGGGAACAGCGGCTTGCACATCTTCGACGTCAGCGATCCCACACTTCCGCAAGAACTCGGGTCCGACAGCAGCCCAAACTATGCAATCGATGTGAGCGTTGTCGGAGACCGTGCTTACATCGCCGAGCTTTTCAGAGGCTTGTGGATCGGCGATGTCTCGAACCCGGCAGCGCCGACCGAGATCGGAAATCTCGAGCTGCCGGGTAGGGGCCAGGCCATAACGGTGACGCTGGATGTGGCGTACGTTGCGGACGAGGACGCCGGCCTGCAAATCATAGACGTTTCGGATCCGGTCACACCCACCGTCCTCAGCGCTGTCGACACACTGGCTGGGGCGCGGGACGTGGCAGTGACTACGGACCTGGCATACGTCGTCGGCGATGATCCGTATCTGCAGATCATAGACGTCTCGGCGCCGGCCAATCCAATCACGCAAGGTGGCATTGACCCGTCCGGCACGGCTTACGGAGTGGCGGTGGAGGGAGATTACGCGTACGTGAGCGATTCCAACGGGCTGCGGATCGTCGACGTGTCTGACTCGACCTCACCGGTCGATGTCGGGTACTACCGCCTCCCTGGCCGGCAGTTCGACCTGGCTGTCGCCGGCAACACCGTCTACCTGGCCGGCGATGCCGGGCTGCTCGTGCTGCGTGTCGAACTGCCTGGAAAATGACGATCAAGTAGAGCAGGTGTTCTATAGACAATCGAGGCTTTTTAGTGTATAATATTAGCTAATAGGAATTTCTCCGAAGACTCGGTGTGTCTGGAAAGGGAGGAGTAGCACGATGGCTGTTGCAAACCCGATCGAGCTTTCAGGATATATCCTGGCCATGGCGGCTTCGGCACGCGCTGCTCAGGCGATCATGTCCACCGGCGCTGATCCTATGGTCATCAGCGAGTTCCGATTCAAGACCAACATCGAAGCGGAATTCTCTGTCGAGAGCGAGACGGATATCTCACTCAACATATGGAGGATATCTCTGCAAGAGAAGATCACCGTCGGTTATAGAAGTGAATGGTCGCTGGAAATCGAGTGCAAGATCGTTCCGGCCGTCGCGCTCGAAACGTAGAGGCGAGCAGAGATCGTGCCAGCGATGCGCGTATACGAGTTAGCCCGAGAATTTGGCGTCGACTCCAGTGAACTGCTTGCTCGTGCCCAACGCCTAGGAGTAGACGTTACAAGCATCCATTCGAGTCTTGACGAGGAAGCCGTCAAGGTACTGCGCGAGTGGTTTCAAAACCGGGAGCGAGTGCAGGAGGACTGGATGGACCTCGATCGGGTTTTAGCTGCTCTGCAATCAACGCTGGAGCGTGCCGATCGACGCTTGAAGGCTCGGGCGGAGGGTGATTTGCAGTACGCCGTGACCGATTTCCGGATTGATCTACCGGCCGAGGTTCGCGTCGAGGCAAACGGTCGCACCGTGGTGCGGTTTCCGCGTCGGCGTGATGGGGAGGAACCACCCATACCGGAGAGTCATTTGTCTCGCCTTGTGTTCTCCCTAAAACCGGTACTGACCCTCGATAGAGAGCCGTGAGCGCCACCAGTTGATGGGAGGTGGCCCGAGTGCCACCTCCCACTTTGCCCCCCCGATCTGCCTCGCCCCTATCTCCGCTTCCCATGTCCGCCTCGTGGAACCATTCAACAAGCTCAGGACGGCTTTCTGCATCCACTTCAGGTTTCATGACACTCCCCTCGGTCAGACGACGTCTCCGCCGGCTGACTGCGGCCGTCTTTCACCGGCTGGTTTGCCATTGTCGGCAAGAGTGAGGTACAATTGTCAGTACCTGACAATCTGAGTTTCTTCACGCCGGACCACAGACCTGGCACTGGGGCTGCGGTTTGGTGTGCAAAGAAAGAAGGAGGTAACTAACTGCCAGACCTTGATCAAGAGAAAGAACGGGCGTTTCTGGTCGGCGCTGAGCTGAAGCGCCAGCACAACCCCTGGCAAATCGAGGATTCCGTCGAGGAGCTGGCCCGGCTGGCAGAAACCGCCGGCCTCGAAGTTGCCGGCCAGGCGATTCAGCGGCTGAAAAGTATCAATCCGGCGACGTACATCGGCTCCGGCAAAGTCGAAGAACTGAAGCTTCTTAAGCGCGAATTGGATTATGACGTGCTTATTTTCGACCATGAACTGTCGCCGCGCCAGCAGCGCAACCTGGAAGAAGAGCTCGACATAAAGGTTGTGGATCGAACGGCGCTGATTCTGGACATCTTCGCCCAGCACGCTCGAACGAAAGAGGGTCAGCTTCAGGTGGAGCTGGCGCAGCTCGAATACCGCCTGCCTCGACTAACGCGGTTATGGACGCACCTGGCGCGTCAGGCCGGCGGTCGGGCCGGTGGTGCGCAGGGCGGCGTAGGTGTTCGCGGCCCTGGCGAGACACAGATCGAGGTGGACCGCCGAGAGATTGGACGCCGTATCGCCAAGCTGAAGGAGGAGCTGGAATCGGTTCGGACTCATCGCAAGATGCACCGCAAGCAGCGCCGGCGCGCCGGCATCCCGACGGTCTCCCTGGTGGGCTACACCAACGCGGGTAAGTCTACCTTGCTGAACAGCCTGACGGGGGCCGGCGTTTTGGAGGCCGACCAGCTTTTCGCCACTTTGGACCCAACGACGCGGCGCGTAGAGTTGCCGGGCGGCGCTGAGTGCCTGTTCACGGACACAGTGGGCTTCATACAGAAGCTTCCGACTCAATTGGTGGCCGCATTTCGCGCGACGCTAGAAGAGATCAACGAATCGGATGTTCTACTGCATATCGTTGACATAACACACCCCAATGCGCTGGAGCAGGCAGCCGAAGTCGAACGGGTGCTGGAAGATCTTGGAGCCCAGGACAGTCCGATGGTGGTCGCTCTCAACAAGGTGGACAAAGTCCTGGACGAGAAGAGCTACGGCCTGGAGGTTGATGCAGAGAAACTCAGCGCCTTTGAAGCATCTGAACCTGTGCGATTATTAACAGCCAAATATCCTGATGCTGTCCTCATCTCAGCCAAGTGGGGGATCGGTATGGAGCTTCTGCTAGAGCAGGTTGAGGATGTGTTGATGCGGGACATGATTGCGGTTGATGTGCTCATACCGTACCAATTTGGGGAGTTGGTGCATCTGTTTCACGAAAAAGGCTCCGTCGAGGAAGAGGATTTCAACGAGCAGGGCACGTTGATCCGTGGCAAGCTGCCGATACAACTGGTGAAGCATTTTGAGCCTTACGCAGATGGACTGACCCCCAAATAGCTGGGCTCAACCATCCGTTCTTGCGTGATAACAACGATCACAATGGAGTATGGGAGTAGATAACATGCGCGGGATTCTTCGCATTTTGACTATCAGCGTCATCGCAGTGGTCATGACCGGCACGGCCTACCTGGCCGGCTTTGGGACCAGTTGGCTGATGACCCATCAGATGGATCTCACGGATGCTGCCCGATCCGTCAATCGGCCGGCCGGGCAGTCGAACGCTGACCGGTCTGGCCAACCCGAAAACTTCGATGTGTTCTGGGAAGCCTGGGAAATTGTCCAACGCGAATTCTACGGTGATCTTCCAGATAACCAGCACATGACCTACGGCGCAGTGCGGGGCGTTCTCGATACGCTGGACGATCCTAATACCTTGTTGGTCGATCCAGAATTGGCAGAACTGGACCGGACAAGCTTGCAAGGTGAGTTTGAGGGCATCGGCGCAGTTGTCACCATGGATCGCGACGGTCAGCTCGTCGTGATCTCACCCATGGAGGGGCAGCCGGCCATGGAGGCCGGCCTGCAAGCCGGTGACATCATTCTGGAAGTAGATGGACGCGAAATCACGGGTATGGGCCTCACCGAGGCGGTAATGCTGATTCGTGGTCCGCGCGGGACCACGGTCAAGCTCACCGTTCTCCGAGCCGGCGCGGAGGATCTGCTGACCTTCGAAATCGTTCGGGCTAAAATAGAGACCAACACGGTGGTCCAGCGCATGTTAGACGAAGCGCCGGAGATTGGCTACATTCGGCTGCGGGTGTTTGGCGAGCGCACCAATTCTGAACTGCGCACTGCCATCAAGGATCTACAGGATCAGGGCGCAAAGGGCTTCATCGTGGACGTCCGCAACAACCCAGGCGGCCTATTGGCAAGCGCCATTGATGTTACCAGCCAATTTGTGAGCGGCGATGTCATCGTGACTGAGAAGTGGAGCGATGGACGGGAAAAGCCCTTCAACGCCCGGCGCGGTGGTCTGTTGACAGATCCAGACACCCCGCTCGTGTTGCTCGTCAACAGGGGCAGTGCTAGCGCGTCCGAAATCCTGGCCGGCGCAATCCAAGACCTGAATCGCGGCACGCTAGTCGGTGAGGAGACCTTCGGCAAGGGGTCGGTCCAACAGGTCCACACGCTGAGCGATAAATCGCAGCTTAATGTGACGGTCGCTCACTGGCTGACGCCGGCCGGCGACGATATCAGTGAGCAGGGAATTTTGCCCGACGTGGTAGTGACGCCAACAGAGGAGCAGATTCAGGCTCAGGAGGATGTTCAACTGGACCGCGCGATTGAGATCGCGCAGCAGAAGATCGCAGATACATCGTGAAAGCCTGTAGCAACGACTCATGAACTTTGAGAAAGTTGATGCACAATCTGGAGCATGGTCACGTGGTGATCGCCTACGACTGTGGGAAGCTGGATACCTGCGACGAGGTGAAAGCTAATCTCAAGGCGATCGTTGACCGGTTCGATGACTGGAAGGTGACGGTGGTGCCGCGCCAGAACAAGGACACGGCGATCGGTCTGACCGCCTGGGGCCGCATTGACAAGCTGGACGCCTACGACGAGGCGCGTATCACGGCCTTCATTGATGCCTATCGGGATCAGGGACCGGAGAAAACGCCCCAGTAGGACACGCCAGGCATCCCAAACATCAAGCGGGCGAAGAAACATGACCACCAAGAACCCTATCGGATATGCCCCGGTTTCGCCCGTCGGCTGGGGGCT
>JBHHXF010000286.1:0-5236 GCA_046756905.1 Anaerolineae bacterium
GTTCTCCTGTCTTGTGCATCCTCGCTCCAACACTTCCTGCTGATGATGACGTAGAGACAAGCGACATTCTATCATCGACGGAAATGCCGATTGCCCCCTGACCAAGACAGGAAGGGCTTTCGGCCTTTTTGTTTTGCCCACAGGAGTCAATCGTTCCATAGTGTATTGGGAACCGCTTGTCTGAATTGGTCTGGAGAGCTATATGCCTACGACTCCCGAAATGCTAGTAGAGGAACTATTGCGCATCGAGGACGAGGCGGAACAACGCCGGTACCTGAAGGATCACCAACACCTCCTTGGAGATGGCGTGGTTCAAGCTATGAAGGCCAAGTCCGATGAATTCATGGTGATCGACATCAATCGGACGATGGAACTGGGGGAATTAATCCTCTATACCGCCACATTGACCGGTGATCCTCTCCAGCGAGCAATAGGGCTGCGTGCCAAAGGCAATGCGGCGCGTCTCCTGGGACAGTATGAACGGTCCCTTGACATCTATGATGAAGCGGATCGGATCTACGTTACCTACGATGAACCCGTACTGAAGGCCAGCAACCAGATCGGTCGCATCAATACGTTGATGAACCTGGGACGGTATGAGGAGGCATTGCGCGCCGCTGCCGAGGCGCGGCAGACCCTGGTCCACCATGAGGAATGGTCGAGTGCCGCTACCCTGGATTTGAACACCGCGATGATTCACAGCCGGCTGGGCGGCGATCAAGAGGCTCTGAACGTGTTCGACAGAGCGCGGGACATCTACTCATCCCTGGGTGAGGAGGCTGAACCATACGTCGCATGGGTTGATCTGAACCGCTCCATCGTGCTCAGAAATCTGGGAGACTACCAGGGCGCTTTGGAAGCATGCCGGGCTGCCCATTCGATTCTGAAGCAACGGGGGCAGAAGACCGCCTTAGCGAGATTGCACCAAAGCTTCGGCACGACCTATTTCTTCATGGGGCGGTACAACGAAGCACTGCAAGCCTTCGACAGGGCCAGGGAACTGTTTGATGAAAAGCGTGATTTGGCCTTGGTTGCGCTGTTCATCAGCGATTGCTATCTGCAACTTAACCGTCTCGACGACGTAGTGGAGAAATGTCAGACGATTCGCCAGACCTTTACCGAGTTGGGAACACGTTACGAGGTTGCTCAAGCCATCTGCAACGAGGCTATTGCGTATACCAAACTCGGCCAATTCGACAAAGCAGTTACGACTTTTTCTGAAGCCCGGAGCCTCTTCGAGGAGGAAGGTATCGACGTGCTGGTTGCTACTGCAGGCGTCGAGCTGGCTCGTTTGCTCTCCCATCAAAAGCGATACGATGAGGCTCTGGAGATGACTCAGCAAGCCAGGCAAGTGCTCCAGGAGCACCAGCTACCAATGCCGCGGATTCAAGCGGAGCTGATCGCAGCCCAGGCGCTCTGCGCCCTGGGTCGGGTGGAGCAGGCGATGAGTTGTTGTCGCAAGGCGCTGGAGTTGGCCAAGGAGAAAGACCTACCGTGGCTCCTCTATCAGGGACACCGGCTCCTGGGACAGATCGCGGAAAGCCGTCAAGACCTGGAAGCGAGTCGGGCTTATTATGCTCGAGCCATCGAGGACATTGAGCGACTACGAGGCCACCTGGCGATTGAGTTTCGAGCGCCATTCCTGACTGATAAAGAAGATGCGTATCAAGGCATCGTCACCATTCTCCTGGAAATGGGAGAGTGGGACGAGGCGCTCAAGTACGTCGAGCGCGCGAAGTCTCGTGCCCTGGTTGATCTGCTCGCCCACGATCTGGACATCCGAATCCAGACCAGAGATGCGGGGGATCACGCCCTCATCGAGCAGGTGAAGCGGCTGAGACAAGAGTACGATTGGTACTGCCGGCGAATAGGCCGGCACGAGGAATCCGGCGATGGGCTCGACAGCCTGAGTCGAGAACAGGATGCCTTACAGCGTGAGATGCGCATCCGAGAGAAGCAAATCACCGAACTCCTGGATCGGCTCCAGGTGCGCAACGCAGCCTACGCCGAACCCGCGTCTCTCTTGCAGGTGCAGATCTTCGCGCCCCAGCCCTATCTGGATGAAGATACCGCTCTCCTCGAGTTCTACATCGTACGGGACCAGGTGATCGCTTTCTCGATTACTGACCGCGACGTGCAAGTTCACCGTCACTTGCTGGCTGCGCAGCAACTTGGCAGATGGCTCCAGTTGTTCCGGCTCAACGTGACAGCCCTGGAAAGCGCACGGGGCGCAGACAACTCGGCCCATCTGGCTCGCAACGCTCAGGGTTTGCTGCACCGGTTCTACCAGGCACTTATTGATCCCCTTGCATTTCGTTTACGCGGCCGCTCCAAGGTGATCGTAGTTCCGCACGGCCTACTTCACTATCTTCCTTTCCACGCGATGTATGATGGAAAAAACTATCTGATGGAGAAGCATGAGTTCTCATATCTGCCGGCCAGCAGCCTGCTCAAATTCAGTCACGAGAAACGGAGCTCGGGCCAGGAGGGTGCTCTTGTCCTGGCCTATTCGGATGAGGGACGATTGCCTTTTGTACTTGAAGAGGCGCAGGCTGTGGCTTCCCTGTTGAACGGAGATTGCTTCGTGGAGGCCGGCGCACTCTCCAGCAAACTTCAGGGCCACGAGAGGGCTTACGACGTTATTCACCTGGCAGCGCATGGTGAGTTTCGTGCAGACAACCCTCTTTTTTCTGCGATCCAACTCGCCGATGCCCGGCTAACGACGATGGACCTGTTCAACCTGTCGCTGCCGGCATCTTTGGTCGTGTTGAGCGCCTGTGAATCCGGAGCCAACGTGATCTCAGGCGGCGATGAGCTTATTGGTCTCAGCCGTGCACTGCTCTATGCCGGCGCGTCGTCGCTGATGCTAAGCCTGTGGCGGGTTGAGGACCGATCGACAGCGCTGCTGATGCGCGAGTTCTACACTGGACTGAAGGCAGGTCGCACCAAAGGGGGCGCGCTGCGCCAAGCACAACGCGAACTGATGAGCATGGAAGAGGAGCGGGGCGGAGTTCGAGTTCGTCCGTACCAACACCCCTATTTCTGGGCGCCATTTTTCCTGGTCGGGGCGAACGGCGTGCTCTGATTCCAGGGTGCTGATGGTCGAAAACCGTGTAATCCATCGTTTATTGGGGTAGTTGCCTGGATGGTGTTTGCGGCCGAGGGGGCGGCCTGAGCGCTTGCAGCGGCCGGCACAACCTCAGTGAGGAGGCGATACACGCGGAATATCGCGAGAGAAAGCGTTAACATCACCGGCAGAAACCGACTACCTCACCAGGGAGGAGAAAGATGAAGAAGTTTGGAGTACTCATTAGCGTCCTGATTCTGATCACACTGCTTGTCGCCTGCGTGAACCTGCCGACCGAGGCCGTCCCTCCTGCAGAGCAGCCGGCCGGCGGGATATCGGCCAAGGAGCCAACTGGCCCCCTCTACATCCCCAATCGCGTGCTGGTCACCGGGCAGCGGGCGGCTCTGGAACCTGAAGAGGGCATCGACTTCTTCCAGGCGCAAGCCAAACAGCTTGGGATTGAACTGGAATTGGTCGAGCGGCCCATCGGGTTTGAGTTGCCTTCCGAGCAGGTTCCGGCGAAGTTGGGAGGAGCGGGAGAGTCCTCTGGCCTGACTCCAGTGCGTGTCGCCAGTAACATTCCCCGTTCCGGGGCGCTTGCGGCCCCCGCGTCCCTGATCCAACAGTCGATTGAGTTGCAGACGCGCATTTACCAGGTTGTGGCATGCGCTGAATCTGAGCGGGATGAGGACCCGGCCACATGCGTCATCCGGCGTCTTGGCAAAGACCCTCAGGTGGAGGAGACGCCGGCGGTTGTCGAGCACGACCTCATCACCGGCCACCCGTGGCAGACCGGAGGAAGCCCATGGCAGACAGGCGGCAGCCCGCATGGTGGTCTAATCAAGGATGGCGGCCTGAACGCGGACCATCTCAGGTGCCAGTGGGCCTTCGGGCCACCGGGCCCTGGCCCGGCCGGCACTCACGGCATCAATCTCGTTCAGCCCGGGACGCCACCCTGCACGCGGTTGGTGGAGCGTGGCGGCGAAGGAGTGGTCGTCGGCATCTTCGACACGTCCCCCTTCAGCGATCCGGCCGATGCGGCCAGCCTGGGTTGGAATATGCAGGTGTTCTCGCCCACCCTGGCGATAACGGTCGAGATGCTGTCGCCGGCCGGCCTCAACGATCCGGGTGTCGATGTGTCGGACCACGGGCTGTTTGTGGCCAGCCTGGCCCACGAAGTCGCCCCGGCCGCTGAGATTGCTCTGGTTAGAGTGCTCAATGACGATGCGGAGGGCGCTGTATCGGACCTGATCACGGCTGTCGATGGGTTTCGAACCTTCGACTACCCTAAGGCAACCCATCCACAACGAGTAATCAACCTGGCGCTGGGCGTGTTCGCCGCCGATGTGCCACCGGACGACACTGATGTGGTGAGCCTGAGGCTCCATCTCCTTGCGGCGGCCAACGACGATATTGTGATAGTGGCCGCATCAGGCAACGAGTCAGATGGAAATGTAGTCGGGCCGAATGTGCCGGCCAGGTGGCATTTCGTCATTGGCGTTGCGGCCACAAACAACGTGGGAGATCGATCCTGCTTCTCCAATAAAGCCAAACCGAACGATGTGGCGTCTGCGGGAGGTGGCGCTGCCCCCGGATCGGCGTGCAATCCCGATCCGAACGTCCAGCCGGCCTGCACATCGGCCGTGTGTATCACTGGCCGCATCTGGCCTCGATCCGAAGGTGATCCGGAATACGGCCTGTGGCGGGGCACATCCTTCGCCGCACCTATGGTGGCCGGCCTATCCGCCCTCGTATTGCAAGGGGGCGTGCCCGGTTCGGGTATCGGTATCGTCCAGCAAGTGCGAAATGCTTTACACGCCGGCATCTCCTCTCCAGCGCCTCCCCCATCGGACATTGGCCACGGGAGAGTCGACGTGGCCAACACTGCGCCCTGAGCTGGCGAGACAGCCCGCCGTCAAGCTGGAGAGACCTCCATCCGACTGACTCATTCGGGTGGACGAGCGCAGAAGCCCCTTCTCAGGCGAAGGGGCTTCTGCGTTGCTGGCAGGATCTCTGCATCCGCCCCCGAGCCTCACTACCATTCGAAAATCCCCCACCAGAGATGGATTCTTGGCTCCCGCGTGTCCGAAAATCGCCAGAGCTTGCGTTCATAGAAATAGAGAATGAGATCACCACTATCAAGGAACAGTAAGCGGAATCTGGACAAGG
>JBHHXF010000287.1:0-5222 GCA_046756905.1 Anaerolineae bacterium
GCCTATGAGGAAGCGCGCGGATATGTGACGTCGCAGGGCATAGCCACATGACAGCCTCGGCCTGGATGGTTCGGTTACACTAACCAAAAGAAGGTTGGTAGTCAGGCACGCAGCGGAGCGGAGTGCCGCCAGGTGTGATATCACTCGTCTACTCTGACGGCACTCCGCTCCGCTGCGTGCCTGACTACGAGCATGCTTGTCCCTGGTCATCGCCGGCCAATGAAAGAGGAAACGTCGCGACGATCACGGGCCATGATGATTTCCAGATCCTTGAACCAGGCCGGCAATTCCCCGATTTCGAGCAGATAGGCCGGGTTGAAGTCGGGATGCGACTTCAGCCGGCGGATGTTATACGACTCATAGAATAACAATCCCCCTGGTTTCAAGAGTCGTGGCAATTCGTCCATCACAGCGCGGTCCAGGAACCGAAAAACCACGATGCAGTCGTAGGCCGGTCCCGGCAGCGGCAGGGACGCTGCCGCAGCCTGAATCCAGTTGACCGAGACGCCGCGCCGCCGGCCCTCCGCCTGTGCGATTTGCAGCCCCACATCACTGAGATCAATCGCATCCACCCGATAGCCGTGCTCGGCCAGGAAAAATGCGTTGGCGCCGGTTCCGCACGCCAGGTCCAGGCCGCGTCCGCCTTTCAACAAGTCCGCGTGTTCAACGAGCAGGCCGGCTGGGTCGAACGAGAGCCCGCGTTGGCGGTAACGTTCGTTCCAGCGCCGTCGATCATCGGCAGTCATATCCATCGTACACGTCCAAGTGCAGCAGGAACACCCGTCGCGTGCAACGTGCACGTAGCTTGGTGCTTGCTCAACGAATCCCAATCTCCGCTCATAGACCCATCCCCTGGAGCATCCGCTGCGCAAACCCCTCCTCAAGTGAGCAGGGGTGGAGTTGCGGACCACGCCGAACTGTGCTACAATCCCGCCCCTGGATGATAAGCGCTGTTTCAACCACCGGCAGCAGGAAGCGTCAAGCTACTCAGCCTGGCGATTGAAATCGCGGCAACCCTTGCGAAGTCACCCTTCGGCGACTGGTCGTCAGCCGGCACTCGTCGTCAGCCGGCGCAGGCCGGCTTCGCAGATGCGACGTCCTGAGCCTCGTCCTGAGTTTATCGAAGGGCTTGTCGAAGGGTTGGTGCAGTTTCAACTGCCAAAACGCGGCCGGCGTGAGTATGAATCGAAAGGATGCAAATGGCCAGATACAGTTCACCGCCCGCAATGGCAATCGACCCCAAAACAAAATACACCGCGACGATCGAAACCGACAGGGGAAACATCACCATCGACCTGTTCGCCGAGGCCGCGCCCAAGACGACCAACAACTTCGTCTTCCTGGCACGCGAGGGTTTCTATGCCGGCGTCACGTTCCACCGCGTCATCGAGAACTTCATGATCCAGGGCGGCGATCCAACCGGGACAGGTAGGGGCGGGCCCGGCTACACCTTTGAGGACGAGGTCCGAGGGAACCCGCACCAGCACGAGACCGGCAGCCTGTCCATGGCGAACGCCGGCCCCAACACCAACGGCTCCCAGTTCTTCATCTGCCACAGCCCTCAACCCCATCTGAATGGCCGGCACACCGTCTTCGGCAAGGTGAAGGCCGGCATGGACATCGTCTACGCGATTAAACAGGGCGACATCATGAATGCTGTCACAATCACTGAAAACTAGCTCTGCACCCTTCGCACAAGCGGCAGCAGCCTACTTGACAGATATGACGACCTGAGTATAATACCGCCCATCATGCTTCCCCAAATCCGATGCGTCTGTCTCTAGCGGGGACATTGAGGTGATCAGCTTGGGCGTCCAGCAGGGATGCTGGCGACCTAAGCATTCAAGGCCACCCATTGTTCCCGCGGTCCGCTGTAAGCAGCGATAGGTTTCGCTCGACAGGGGCGCAGCAGCGTCAACCCCCCACTGGGGGACTGCGGCAGAACGTCGCCACCACCGCATCGGGTCCTCAGTCAACTTCGCAACTGAGGCCGCGTTCAAGCGAATCAGACATCCCGACAACCGATCCACCTTCTCAGCGACGCAGTCCATTGCAAGACATCTGCAAACCGCTGCCGGGGCTAAAAGCGGATTGTATACAGCGGCGGTGAGCTTTCTGCTTTCACACTTCAGTTCTCTACCGGACACTTTTGGCACAGGTGCATCCAAATGGGAGGGAGCGAGCCCTTCGATACGCTACGCTACTCAGGACAAGCGCCGATTGAGCGCCGTCCTGAGCTGTCATCCTGAGCTTGTCGAAGGGCTGTCGAAGGGTAGCGTAGCGTATCGAAATCAAGCGAGCGGCTTTGCAGGCAACCCGCTTGGCCTCGATACGTCGCTGCGCTCCTACTCGGCCGGCGCTGGACGAAAAGTGTCCGGTAGCAAACACTTCAGTCCACAACCAGGCTGAGCATAGCGTAGGCAGGATCTTTCATTCACTACGGGAAAGGTAGGAGGTGATCATAAGATGGTAACAACAACCCGCGACGGCGCCCAACCGAAAATTCTTGTTGCGTCGGAGTGGCTTGATGAGCACGCCGGCCATCCCGCAGTCAAGATCGTCGATGTTCGCTCGGCGGAAGCGTATGCCGAGGGCCACATTCCAGGTGCGATCAGTCTGCCGCTTGCCACTCTCCAAACGTTCCGCGACGGCACGCCTGAGATGTTGGTCCAGCAGCCGGAGTTTGAAGCCCACGTCGGGCAACTGGGCATTCACGCAACCGACACCGTGGTTCTGTACGATAACATGTGGGCCATGCCGGCGGCGCGTGTGCTGTGGGCGCTTGAGCGATACGGCCACCAGGATGCGCGCATCCTGGACGGGGGAATTGACGGTTGGGAAGCAGAAGGCCGGCCCCTCACCACCAACCCGCCTGCTCTGTCGCCGGCAAACTACCACGCGGCGCCGGCAGACCAACGTGTGGCATCCCATGACTGGCTTGTCGCTCACCTGGACGATCCACACATCGTGATCGTGGACACGCGGACCCCCCAAGAATACCACCAAGGCCATGTGCCGGGCGCCATCAACTGGGACTGGATGAACGCCGTACCCGACAATAGCCCAGCCGCTCTGCGCCCAGCCGCTGAACTGCGATCTGAGCTGGTAGCACTGGGCGTGACGCCTGACAAGGAGATCGTCGCCTATTGCCGATCGGGCGCCCGATCGTCCCACTTCTACTTCGCATTGCGCCACCTTGGATACCCCCGAGTTCGCAACTACGACGGCTCATGGCTCGCATGGTCTGTCAAGGAGACCTGCCGTGAGTAGCCACCCCACCACGACAGAACAGCCAGGCGGCCTCGTATACAACCTGGCGTGCTCCCTCGGCTACACGGAGCGCATCGAAGTTGGCCGGCAAACTCAAATCGGACTGGTCGTGATCGTTGCTGCCGGCCTGATCCTGCTGTCCGTCACCCGCATCGAAACCGAGATGGCCGTTTTCTGGCTGTTTGGCCTGGCCTTCGGTTTCGTGCTCCAGAAAAGCCGCTTCTGCTTCGCTTCCGCGTTCCGCGATCTATTCCTGTTGCGGCATGGTCGCGTGATGAAGGGGCTCCTGGCCGGCCTGGCGGTCGCCACCGTCGGGTTCGCGCTGCTCATGAGCAACTTCGTGCCGAACCCGCGCCTTGGCATCCTGCCGCCCGAGGCCCACATCATGCCCTTGGGGCTGAACATCGCTTTGGGTGGACTGCTGTTCGGCGCGGGAATGGTAGTGGCCGGCGGCTGCGTCTCCGGCGCCATCTACCGCATGGGCGAAGGCTATGTGGCCTCGTGGGTCGCCTTTCTGGGCATCATGGCCGGCCTACTGACCGCCAGTTACACCTGGAACTGGTGGTGGCGATTCCAGATCAGCCGCGCGCCGCGCCTGTGGCTGCCGGCCTGGTTCGGACACGGCGGCGCCGTCTTCGTCACCCTGGCCGGCCTGGGCCTGGTCTACCTACTGGTGCTGTGGTGGGAGTCACGCGGCGGCCTGGTGATCCCCGAGTTCCGCCCCGACCGCGAGGTAGGTGACACATTCGCTGCGAAACTCAATGGCGCGCTACGCTCGATCTTCGTCGACAGTTGGACCGCGACGCGCGGCGGTCTGGCGCTTGGCACGCTGAACGTGTTTTTGTACATCTCCCATCACCCGTGGGGGATCACCGGCGAAATCGGGCGCTGGTCCAACGGCTTTGCGAACTGGTTGGGGTTCGGTGCAGGTAAACTCGAAGGAGTGGACACGCTGGCCGGCTGCGCCATCGTCTCGCTGGATGGCAGCCTGCTGAACCATATGCTTTTCCTGGTGGTCGGCATGGTAGTCGGCTCGCTCATCGCTGCGCTGCTGGCTCACGAGTTCAAGATCCGCATCCCGCGTAGCCGGACCCGGTACGTGCAGGCATCCGGCGGCGGGCTGGTGATGGGCTATGGTGCTGGCATCGCCATGGGGTGCACCATCGGCGGATTTTTCTCCGCCATACCGTCGCTTGCGGTGAATGGCTGGGTCTTCGGCGTGGCTCTGGCGGCCGGGGCTTTCCTGGGCACCTTGATCATCCAGCGGCTACCCTGAAAGCTCGCTTCGCTCGCCGACGAACGACGAATGACCAACGACGAAGAGTCATAGGTAGGAAGGAAATGGCAATGGAACTGGATGTACGTGGGGAAATCTGCCCGTACCCGATGATGAAGGCCGTCGAAGCTTTGAAGAAGCTGTCCGACGGTGAGATTCTGGAAGTGATCACCGACCATGCGCCGGCTTTGGAGACAATCCCAACGCAGGCTGTCCGCCTGGGATATGATGCCACGATCGCAGAGACAGGCTCACCCGAGTGGCGCATCACGCTGCAACCGAAGGGCCAGTGAGATGAATGATGAACGATGAATGATGAATGGCGAATTCCGCATTCAGCATTCCGCGTTCAGCATTTGCTCTGGGCTCGGTCAGGAGACCTTCGTCCAACGCGGGGCAGTAATGTGACATTGTCAAGGAACGTATGAGTATGCCACCTCTCCCATCCCTTTGGGCCTTGTATCCGCGCTGCGTCTGTCAGTAGCGGGGGCAGCGGATTGGCCGATGTGCTGGCCGGCCAGTTGGGCAGCCGGTCGAGACACCGGCCACGAAACCACGACCCGTATCCGCTGACCCCGCTTGCGACCGACGGTAGCCCTCACTCGAACAATGGATAACCCAAAGGTAACTACCCAGCCTGCCCTCAGTCCATGAATGAATTCACGGCCTGATACGA
>JBHHXF010000288.1:0-5211 GCA_046756905.1 Anaerolineae bacterium
CTCCTCCTGCTGACAGTATATCATATTCTGGCACGGTTTGCAATAGTTTGCTGCCTGTGACTACTCAGGCCGAAGGCTGCTGGCGGTTAGAAACCGCGCCTACGCTTGCGAAGTCGGCCCCTTCGACAGGCTCAGGACGGGCTTCGCCGACTGGGATCTAACCTGCGAAGGCAGGTTTTGCAGTCGTTGCCGCGACTTCCAGTCGCCAGGCCGGGGTGCCTGAGTAGTTTCTGCTGCCTTTCATTCATGTAAAATGACACCGCGCTGCACTTTGTTTCGCCCACACTGTCTATGGTATAATGTCTGCCACACGAGAGGGCGTGCAAGAGCAAACGCGAGCAGGTAGGACTATGAGTGAGGCAGGACCATTTGGCTTGAAGCTGTCATGGTGGCTGACTGGCGGCTGTGTTGTCGTCGTGGCGTGCCTGATTGCCGCCGGCACGGGGGCGGCGCTAGGCTGGGCTGTGTTTGGCCCTCTGGTCTCCGAAGACGTCGCCGGCCGCGCGTCGGTGGCAGATGCCCCCGCTAGTTTGCGGGGAAACCCGCTGGGGCAGCAGGCGCCGGACTTCGCGCTCCTGGATGTAGAAGGCAAAGAACTTTCCTTGAGCGATGTCCGTGGCCGGCCGATCCTTATCAACTTCTGGGCCACGTGGTGTGGTCCGTGCCGGACTGAGATGCCGGTAATCGAGGAAGCATACCAGCAACACAAGGGCGATGGGCTGGTTGTATTAGCAATCGACGTTCAGGAGAGCCCCGAGCTGGCGAAGACGTTCGCCGGCTGGCTCGGTGTGACCTTCACGCTGCTGGATGACGGCTCCGGTGAGGTGGCGAGTCGCTACCGTGTCACGGCTTTCCCTACCAGTTTCTTCGTGGACCGCGACGGCGTGATCCGTGCCTGGCAGGTAGGTGCGATGAGTCGATCAGCGCTGGACCGCCATCTAGATAAAATCATTGACTAGTGTGTGAGAGTGCGCTCATGGAAGCTGACGAGATCCGCCAACTGATTGACCAAGGTGAAGGGCCAACCGTCGAGTTTAAGCGTGAGTTTACGACGGCGATCGACCGCGAGATAGTCGGCCTGGCCAACACCGGCGGTGGTATCGTGCTGGTTGGTGTTGCCGACAACAGCACCGTCGTTGGGATCGACGACCCGCAGTACACCGCAGATCGTGTGATGGGACTGTGCCGGACGAACATCAAGCCCCCGATCATACCTGAGATTGCGACGACCGACGTTGACAGCAGACTCGTATTGGCTATCAAGGTTGCCGAGGGCGAGCAGAAGCCATACACCGCCAGTGACATATGCTACGTGCGTGCTGGCGCGACCACCCGCCGGGCACGGCCTGAGGAACTGCGCCGCCTGTCCTTCGACGCAGAATACACGGCCTATGAGCGCACACCTGTGGCCGATATCGGGTTTCACGACCTGAACCTGGCCAAACTCCAGGATTACATCGAGTACCGTGCACCGGGAAGTATCCGTATCAATGGTGTACGCGTGTCGGACGTCGCAGTGAGTTGGGGCCTGGCACGACCGATGGAGGGCGAGTTGGTACCTAACGTTGCCGGCCTGCTGCTGTTTGGTCTGCACCCGCAACAACTTCATCCGCAGTGGGGGCTGGGCGCAGTACACGTCAGCGGGGTCGAACTCACCGCTCCGATTGTGGATCGCGCAGATTTCGAGGGAACTGCTGACAAATTGATCGAGCAGGCCCTCGATTTTGTGCGGCGTAACATGCGGGTCGCGGCCGTCTTTGAGCAAGACAACCAGGGCCGGCGCCGCGACGTGCCTGAGTACCCGCTGGATGCTGTGCGCGAAGTCATCACCAACGCCGTCGCCCATCGCGACTATGGCAGCACCGGCCGTGTTCAGTTGCACATGTTTGAAGACCGTCTCGAGGTTGGCAATCCAGGTGGGCTACCCGGAGACCTAACATTAGAAGAGGTGACAGAGCGAGGCGGTGCGTCCTATCCACGGAATCCCACGATAGCCCGAGTCTTGAGAGATTGGGGATACATGGAGGAGGTGGGACGTGGCTTATTGCGCATCCAACGAGAAATGCGCGGACTGGGATCGGAGGCGCCCTTGTTCGAGTCAACGCCAGCACGTTTCACGGTAACACTCCCATCCAGTCACAATACGCTGACACTTTCCCCGCAGTGACATTCTGTTCGACCTTGGCGAAGAGACCGAAATGCTAAAGCGAGCCCTGTTCGCAACTATCGGGCTGATCTTTGGTCTGGGGTTGCTGGTGATGCCGCCGGCCTCGGCAAGTCAGCCGACAGAATCCCAGATACGACTCCAGGCAGTGTCCTTCGATCCATTGCGGGCGCCGGCTCCCTCGGCGCCCGCGAGTGATCTCGGCGTCTATATGATCCAGTTCCACGGCCCGATTCGGCCCGAATGGAAAGTGGCCGTGACAACTGCTGGCGCTGAGCTGTTTGACTACATTCCAGATTATGCCTTCGTCGCGCGGATGGATGCCGCAGTCGCCCGACGGGTGGCTTCGCTGGCCTCTGTTCGCTGGGTCGGTGTGTACCATCCCACGTATCGAATCAGCCCATCCCTGCAAAAGCGCCTCGACGCAGATCGCGAGAGGTCCTCAGACGCAAGCCGACCCGTCACCGATGAACCTGCGCCACGCCAGCGATTACAGCTCGACGTTCGGATTTCAACGTTTCCAGGCAAAGCGGATGACATCCGCGACGTACTCCGGGCGGCCGGCGGCAAGATGATTCGCGCTGTCGGAACTCCCGCTGGAGGCACGGTGCGAGCTGTGCTTCCGCTCGATCTGATCCCAGAGCTTGCTAGCTCACCTCGGGTGCGGTGGATAGAGCCGGCCCCCCACCGCCGGCTCTTCAACAACGTCGCACGCAGTTGGCAGATCATGAATGCGGAGCAGATTTGGGACCTGGGACTCTTCGGGACGGCACAGGTCGTGGCACTGTCTGATTCAGGTCTGGACGTGGGCAATGTGGAGACGCTCAGCGCCGACTTTCGGGGCCGGGTCCGGTCCGCTCACCCGTTGGGCGAGGCAAAATCGAGCTGGAATGATCCCGTGGGCCATGGAACGCATGTGGCTGGCTCCATTGCCGGCAGCGGAGTGCTCTCCGGGAGCGATCCGGCACGGCACAACTATGCCGGGAGCCTGGCCGGTATCGCCCCAGAGGCGTCGCTGGTCGTGCAGGCCTTCGATGTCAGCGACTCGTCGGGGGAGATTGAAGGCCTGCCCGACGACATGAACGTCCTCTTCCGGCAGGCGTATGACGACGGAGCCCGGATACATTCGAATAGTTGGGGCGGCAGCGACGAAGAAAACCCAGACAACCCGTATGGCGGCTACCTGCTGGACTCCCAGCAAACCGACGCGTTTGCGTGGCACCACCCTGACATGACCATTCTGTTCGCAGCCGGCAACTCGGGCGTCGATTCGCTGCCGGCTAATGAATTCCTACCCGGCGATGGTGTAGTCGACTCAGATTCTATGAATGTGCCCGGGACTGCCAAGAACGTCATCACCGTCGGCGCCTCAGAGTCTTTTCGTCCGCCTGATGGCAATGTCATGGATAGCCGCAACATGCAGTGGATTCTGGTCGGTCTGTTCAGTTTCCTGCAGCCCCCCATTGCGTTCGACTTTGTGTCAGACAAAATCGATGGCATGGCCGCTTTTTCGAGCCGTGGCCCCACGGACGATGGACGCATCAAGCCAGATATTGTGGCGCCGGGCACTAACATCGTGTCGGCGCGCTCCCATGATCCGGGCTTCGAGACCGAGTTTGAAAGCTGGGGAGTGTACGAGGGTAACACCAACTATGTCTACAACGGCGGCACCAGCATGGCCACACCGTTGGTGGCCGGCGCGGCCGCGCTAGTGCGTCAGTGGTACGTTCAAAGACAGGGGCTGTCAAACCCGTCTAGTGCACTGATCAAAGCCACACTCATTAACGGCGCTGCCGAGATGGCGCCTGGTCAGTACGGGACTGGCGACACTCTGGAAATCCCACGCCGCCCGAACGCAATCGAGGGTTGGGGGCGCGTCAACATCTACCACTCGCTAGCGAACATCCCGCCCCGGTTGGTCTGGTTCGATGACCACACGTCGGGCTTGCAGACCGGTGATCGAGTGGTCTACGAGGCCGGACCGTACGAGTTGGAAGTCCTCAACTTCGCCGTTCCGCTCCAGGTGACACTCGTCTGGACCGACTATCCTGGATCGCCGGCAGCCGGGAAGCAACTCGTCAACGACCTGGACCTGACAGTGGTCGGGCCGAATGGCCGAGAGTGGCACGGTAACGGCGCCGATGGCGATCGCACAAACAATGTGGAGGGGGTGGACATCTTTCAACCAGACCAAGGGCGCTATCGCATCATCGTTGAGGCCCACAATGTCCCCCAGGGACCACAGCCCTACGCCCTGGTCGTAGCCGGCGGGTTGGCCAGCGAGGGTGTTTCTGAGTTTTACATGCCAGCAATCCACAGATAGATCTGGATACTTGGTGTTGAGCTGTCACCTTCGTCTTACGAATGAAAGACAAGCAGCCGCATGGCCTACGTCGTAGAAGTCGACCAAAGCGGACGGAAAGTAGAAAACACCAGCAAGGCGACAGTTGTGGCTTTCGCTAACGGCAAGGAACGTGCAATCCTTGTACCTGCAGAGGTCAAACGGGAGATCATCCCCAAGCTACGACAACACACGAGGGCAGACTCGCTCCACTATCTACTGTTTGCAACCGTGCTCTACCTATTGTTGAAGGACGACATTGAGCAGATTGATCGAGCAATTATTGACATCGAGTACCGTGGGAAAGAGGACAGAATCAAAGCGCATCTAATCAACTTGCTCCGGCGCGCAGGGAAAAGAGTAGAAAACTCCCAGATCCAGTTTGACTGGATTACCAAGAAATCGCCAGCTCATCGAACAGCTATCAGAACATTCCGTGGGCAAAGGGAACCGGATCACGTTGTGTCGTTAGATGAATTGTTGAGGGAATTCTAGAAACAAAAAGGATCGGGGACCGCCGATGGTTACGGCGGGACAACCTGGTGCTGCCCTAGTGGTGTGCTAGGGGGTTCCCAGGTCACCCGATCATCTACCAGCAATTATACCTAAATGCGGCGGTTTGTCAAATCTCATGTACCTCACAGGTATTCGTTGGTGTTGATAGAATGACAGCGGCTCTCACTCTGCGAGACGTACTTCGAGCCCA
>JBHHXF010000289.1:0-5157 GCA_046756905.1 Anaerolineae bacterium
GGGTTCACAATTGCCGGCATCCTGGGAGTCATGCACCTGCTGACAGACAAGCCGGCGTGGCACCGTTGGTCGCAGGGCGTCGAGCGCTCGGCGATCCTGTTCTGGGGCGGCTACCTGCCCCTCAGCGTCGTGGCCGCCGACCTGGCATGGAATGGCGTCTTCTGGGCCGAGCCGCGCTGGGCCATGGCGGCGCAGATTCTCATCGTGGCCGTGGCGTTTCAGATAGGCGGAGCCTTGCTGGACAGTCCTCAAGTCAAGAGTACACTGAATGCGCTGATGGCCGGCGCTGTCTGGTGGCTTCTCCTCCGCACACCGCTGATCATTCATCCCGATAATCCTATCGGCACGTCCGACTCGATGGGGATCAAACTGGCGTTTGCCGGCCTGGTCATCCTATGCGGGTTGGCGGCGCTTCAAATCGCACGCTGGTTGCGCCCGCGCACCTCGTGATGGGCGTCACATCGCGCGTGAAAACATCCCACATGGTCTGATCCCAAAGATAAGGAATCGTCTTATGCCATTTGAAGCCAAACTCGATCCGGAACTCACTCAGATTGCCCATGACGCCTTTGTGGCACACAACGCTGTGGTCGCCGGCGATGTACACGTCGGCTCTGAATCCAGCATTTGGTTCAGTGTGGTGATTCGCGGCGAAGTAGAACGGGTGCGGATTGGTACACGCACCAGCATTCAAGATGGCTCCGTAGTCCATGCTGACCCTGGCTCGCCCTGCATCATCGGCGATGGCGTGACCGTCGGGCATCGCGCTGTGGTCCACAGTGCCAAGGTGGGCGATGATGTGCTCATTGGCATGGGAGCGACGGTGCTGAACCGCGTGGTCATCGGCAAGGAGAGTATCGTAGGGGCCAGCGCTCTCGTCACCGAGGGCACTCAGATTCCGACCCGTTCCCTCGTCCTGGGATCGCCGGCCAAAGTCGTTCGCCAGGTGACAGACGACGAGGTAGAACTCATTCGTCTTGGCGCCGCCCAGTATGTGTACAATGGCCAGATGTACAAAGCGGCCGGATACGGCGTGAAGTGACCATGAAAGCGGACCTTCTGATTCACAGCGCTACCCAACTGCTGACCTGCGCAGCTCCCGATGGCCCCTTGCGGGGCCACAATCAGGCAGCCATTGGCCTGATCGAAGGGGGAGCTGTTGCGATTCTCGACGGGCAGATCACTCATGTCGGGCCGACGGCTGAGGTGAGGAACACCGTCGCTGCAAGGGTCAACCTGGACGCGGCCGGCCAGGTTGTCATGCCGGGCTTCGTAGACGCCCACACCCACGTGGTCTTCGCCGGCCATCGGGCTGATGAGTTCGAGCAGCGCATTGCCGGCGCTACCTACCAGGAAATCATGGCAGCCGGCGGCGGCATCATGTCCACGGTGCGGGCAACGCGACGGGCATCCCTGCGCGAACTTGTCGCCCAGTCGCGCCGACGGCTCAACACCATGCTGACCCACGGGACCACCACGGCCGAGGTCAAGACTGGCTATGGCCTGTCCTTTGACTCCGAGCTAAAGATGCTGGCGGCCATCTCCGTCCTGCACACTGAGCACCCCATCAGCCTACTCCCCACGTTTCTGGCCGCCCACGCCGTTCCCGACGAGTTTCAGGGGCGACCGGACGACTTCATCGACGAGATCGTCGATGAGATGCTGCCGCGCATCGCCGTGGCCGATGCCCTGTTGCCCCCCTTCGCCAATATTGAAGCCGGCAAGGACCAGCCAGTGGCGGTCTTCGTCGATGTCTTCTGCGACATCGGAGCCTTCGACCTGGATCAGTCCAGGCGTGTGCTGGAGAGAGCGGATGAATTGGGGCTGGCGCTCAAGATTCACGCCGACGAGTTCGAGTCCCTGGGTGGTGCAGCGCTGGCGGCGGAACTGAACACCACATCCGCCGATCATCTGGCCGCAACCCCACGGGAGGAAGTTGAACAGATGGCCGAGGCCGGCGTCGTGGGCGTGCTGCTGCCGGGCACGACCTTCGGGCTGGGTTCAAACCACTACGCCGATGCCCACATGATGATCGAGACCGGACTGCCTATCGCTCTGGGAACCGACATAAACCCCGGCACCTGCTGGTGTGTGTCGATGCCGTTCATGATCGCCCTGGCCACACGCTACATGCACCTGTCCCCCGCCGAAGCCATCGTGGCCGCGACGATCAACGCGGCTTACGCGTCAGGAGTAGGTGAGGAGGTAGGCAGCCTGGAACCGGGCAAGGCCGGCGATGTGGTGATCCTGGACGTACCCGACTACCGCCATCTGGCCTACCGGTTTGGAGAGAACCTGGTCGCCACGGTCATCAAAGGCGGGCGCATTCATGAGATCATTGGGGAACTGGCGTGAGTCCGAAACCTTTCTTGGTTGCTACTCAGCCTGCTCGGCCTGGATTGTCAAATCCAGGCCCAAGGCGTTGACACTAGCCTGAATCGGTCACTCCAGCCGCCGGATCTGGCGATCCGGCGGTAGCGGCATCCGGCGGTAGCGGCTGAGTAGTAACCTTTTTTGGAGATTAGACGGTCGAAGTGCGACCTCTGCAGTATCTCCTGCGTATAAATTGTTGAGGCCTGGGATGAGACGATGACACAGTTGACCGACCTGGCGAGTTTCTCGACGTTGAGTTGCGTGTACTTCACGCTGCTAGCCGTTGGTGTTGTCTACGCCATCGTCATCCTGATCGGTGGCGAGTTACACGACCTGGGGTTCGGTGGTGGGCACGTCGATCTTGGCGGCGGGCATGACATCACCTTCGAGCACGGCGAGGTGAGCGTCACGTCCCTGAGCCCGGTGACGATTGCCAGCTTTGTGACCGCGTTTGGAGCATTCGGGCTGATCTCAGGTGGCCTGTTCAACGTATCGCCCCAGGCCAGTCTGCTCTGGGCAGCAATTGGTGCACTGGTTATCGCCGCGATCGCCCACTTCGCCTTCGGCTACTTCCTGATCGCCCCACAAAGCTCCAGCGAAGTCACCGCCGAGCACATCATCGGGACAACCGGCGAAGTGATCACGCCCATCGCGGCGGGCCGGCTGGGGGAGGTGGCCTTCGTGGCCCGGGGTGGCCGGGTGACGACCAGTGCGCGAACGACTGGCGATCAATCCATCCCACGCGGGACCATGGTCACCATCGAACACATGGTCGGCAACGTGGCAATTGTGAAACCACTCGAAGAATAGTTTGTAGTGAGCCACGTAGCGGAGCGGAGTGGCGTTGGAACGGCGCGGCACTCCACTTCGTTTCGTGCCTGACTACGAACATATTGGAGGGATGACATGGCAGGAATACTGGGTGCAAGTTTCGCTATTTTCAGCCTGCTGTTTGTATTGCTAACGCTGGCATTTGTCTATTCCACGCGCTACAAGAAAGTCGGTCCCAACGAGGTACTCGTCATCTCTGGCCGCCGGCGTCACATCACCCACCCTATTACCGGTCAGGAGGAGACGGTTGGTTTCCGCATCGTCAAGGGTGGTGGTACGTTCATCTGGCCGGTAGTGGAACGGGTTGACGATCTCTCGTTGGAGATCATGACTATCGACGTGGTTACTCCGAAGGTCTATACCGTCCAAGGCGTCCCTGTCACCGTCGACGGGGTCGCCCAGGTGAAGGTCCGGGGGGACGACGTATCGATATTCACGGCCGCCGAACAGTTTCTGAGCAAGACTGAAAAGGAGATCCAGCAAGTAGCATTGCAGACTTTGGAGGGCCACCTGCGCGCCATTCTCGGTACGATGTCAGTCGAGGAGATTTACAAAGACCGCGATGCCTTCGCACAGCAGGTGCAGGAAGTGGCCGCCGGCGACCTGGCAAACATGGGTCTCGGGATTATCTCCTTCACCATCCGCGACATCCGGGACGACGAAGGCTACCTGGATGCCCTGGGCAAAGCCCGCACGGCCGAGGTCAAGCGTGACGCCACCATCGGTGAGGCGTTAGCGGCCAGAGATGCCAAGATTCGCTCGGCGGAGGCAGAACAGGAGGGGGAGGAAGCGCGCTTCATCGCGCAAACCAATATTGCGGAAGCCGAGAAGAACTTCCAGGTTCAGAAGGCCAAGTACGATGCCGACGTCAACCGCCAGACGGCCGAGGCTGAGCTGGCCTACACACTTCAGCAAGCTATCACCAACCAGGAGGTTAAGGCGCAGGAAGTTCAGATCGAGGTGGTCGATAAGCAGAAGCGGATCGAGGTTCAGCAACAAGAGGCGTTGCGCAGAGAGAAGGAACTGGAGGCGACGGTCCGCAAGCCGGCTGAGGCCGAGCAGTATCGCATCGAGACGCTGGCCAGGGCGAAACGCTTCCAGACCGAGACCGAGGCCGAGGGTCAGGCGGCAGCCGTGCGGCGGGTTGGTGAAGGTGAAGCCGAGGCCAACCGGGCCCGGGGTCTGGCACAGGCTGAGGTGGCACAGGCGCAGGGTCTGGCACAGGCCGAAGTGATCCGGCAGCAAGGTCTGGCTGAGGCGGAAGCCAAGGCCAAGAAGGCTGAAGCCTGGGCGATGTACAATCAGGCAGCCATCATCGAGCAGTTGCTCGCCAGCCTGCCGGAGTTGGCCGGCGCGATCGCACAACCGCTCAGCAAGACCGAGCGCATCGTGGTCATCGGCGGCGACGGTGCGGGCGGAGCCGGCAGCTCTCGGATCACCCGCGACGTCACCGAGATCATCGCGCAAGTGCCGGCGGCGGTAGAGGCGCTCACAGGCATTGACATCATCGGCACGATCCAGGACTTGCCAGCGCTCAGGCGGGCAGCCGGCGATGGCTCAGCCCGCAAGGAGGCTCCCGCGCGGGTTGACATTGAGGCGGACGAAGAGTCCCAGTAAACGACGGAGACCGACGCAGAGACGGGGGGTGGAGGCTGGCCGGCTGCGCTGGCCAATCTTCACCCCCCGTATTCGTTTTTGGGCCGTAGCGCAGCGCCGGCGATGTGAAGTTACCGGCCGGCGAGATATGAGATGACGTAGGCAAACGCCATGCTGATCGCAACCAACCCACTCAGCACATAGAAAGCAATCTGCTTCCAGTCACGCTCCGTTTTCTGCTGCCGTTTTTGGCGCTTTCGACGTGGAAGCGACACGGTGCACCTCCTTTCAGTTTGACTGACGTAATTATACCATGCGCCCCTTTCTTCGCCAACACCGCAGCACCTCATCTATATT
>JBHHXF010000290.1:0-5145 GCA_046756905.1 Anaerolineae bacterium
CCCTTAGAATTTGCGAACTACCTTTCACTGCTCACTGCTCACTGTTTACTGTTCACTGCTCGCTACGGCCGCTCCTCCAGCGTCACCGGCACCGCGATCTCTTTTCCATCCCGGATTATCGTGAGCGTGACGGTCTCGCCCACGGTCCCCTCTCGAAACAACAACGATACAAGTTCGTCGAAACCACCAATCGGTTGACCTTCAAAGTCAACGATGACATCGCCGCCTACCAACACATTTGACCCGAGGGCCGGCGACTCCCGGTTACCTCCTTGCAAGCCGGCCTTATCTGCCGGACTGTCGGGTGTGACACGTGCGATCAGCACACCTCGTTGAGCCGCTGGCAGATCGACGGCCTGCGCCAAATCGGGGTTCAGGTCCATAGCCGAAATACCGAGCCAGGGATAGGGATAGCGACCCTCTTTTAGCAGAACCGGAACGACGCGTGCGATGGTGGAGGTGGGAATGCTCAGCCCTACGCCGCCAGCCCGAGTTCTCCCAGCGACATCAAACACGCGTGTGTCGATGCCGAGGACGCCAACCACCTGGCCTTTCAAATCGATCAGCGGCCCACCAACACACCCGGCCAGGATAGCCGCATCCGTCTGAATGAGGTCTGGCGCCGTGAAGAAACCTGTACGAGCGCCGTCACTCACAGAGATTTCCAGGCTGACATTGCGTGCTTTCGCACTGACCACACCGGATGTCATCGCCCCGCCAAAGCCCAGAGGATTGCCGACCGCTACCACCCGCTGCCCAACTTGTAAACTATCCGAATCCCCCAGTTTAAGTGGGTGGGCCGTCTGTGGCAAGCGGCTTACCATCAACACTGCCAAATCGGTGTTGGGGTCAGAGCCGATCAGTTTGGCCGGAGCCTCAGTCCCGTTAGCGAACGTGACCCGAATAGATCTGGCGCCGCTCACGACTCGATTCGTGGTCAATAGATGCCCTTTATCATCGTACACGAAACCCGAGCCACCGTTGGGGTCTGATATCCACCCCTGAAAGCCGGTTGATTCACGGCCTCGCCGTATCCGCCGGCGAGATTGCCCCGCCACGCTATCGGGCTGCTCTCGGTCCACATGGATGTGTACAACCGACGGGTTGCTCTCCTGGAAAAGTGCGATAAATCGGCGTTCCTCGCCATCGACGATGGTGTCATCTGATGGCGAGGGGGCTGTTGGTCTCGGTTGCGATTCGAGCCGGGCCAGGTGCGCAGGGGCAGGCTGATCCGGCGCGGGTGTTGGTGGGACGATGCTCACCTGGCGTGGGCCGGGTGTCGTACTGCAACCAGCTAACGTCACCCACAGCAGCGGCGCAATGAGCCTAACCAGTACCAGGGGCACTCTACGATGCATGATTAAGGGCCTGTTGAAAAGTCGAAGCAAGAGCTCACTCCCTCAATGATTTGAGTTGACGAATAAGCTCGGTTTCCTGGGCCGTCAGGTTTTTCGGAAGCTTGATGTCTACGCGGGCGATCAGATCACCCCTTTCCTTTGGATTCCGTAGTTTCGGCATACCCTGGCCGGCCAGCCGAAAGGCCTGGTCGTTCTGCGTTTCGGGCGGCACAGTGAGGATCAGGTCGCCTGTCAGCGTCGGCACGCGAACCTCGCCGCCCAGCAGAGCCGTGTAAAGAGGGACTTCGGCGTCCACGTACAGGTCGGCGCCCTTCCGCTCGAAGACCGGGTGCGGCTTGACACGCACTTTGAGATACAGGTCACCCGACGGGGATCCGGCATGGCCGGCCATGCCCTTGCCCTGAATACGAACCTTGGAGCCGGTTTTCACCCCGCGCGGGATCGACGCCTCGATGCGATGACCGTTCATCTGGAAGAGGCGTTTAGTCCCATGAAACGCCTCTTCCAGCGTAATCTCGACCGGCTGCTCTATGTCCTGGCCTCTGTACGACTGCACAGGCTGTTGCCGGCCGCCCACATCTGGTGTTGGGCGCAGGCCGCCCATCCCGCCGAATATCTGCTCAAAGAAATCGGAGAAGCCCCCCAGTCCGCCGAAGATACTGTCCAGATCATCGGGACCAGCGTAGCGAACGTGGACGCGCTGGCCACCCGGACCAGTGGTCCATTGCTGCCAATTGAAGTCTTCGGGCCGGCCACCCATGCGCTCCCACTGGCGCCAGTTAGCGCCAAGTTGGTCATACTTCTTGCGCTTTTCAGGATCGCTCAGGACCTGGTACGCTTCGTTGATATCTTTGAACCGTTCCTGGGCATCGGGATCATCTGGATTCACATCCGGGTGATGCTCACGTGCCAGCTTGCGATATGCTGATTTGATTTCTTTCTGTGTTGCACCCTTATCGACACCCAGGATTCTGTAGTAGTTCTGATATTCCATTTACCCCACCCGCTCTCAGACCACCCTGCGCTCACCCGGAGGAAGGCTCCTGGGGCTGCTTGGCAACGTGGACGCGAGATGGACGCAGAAGTTCGCCATGATGGGTGTAACCGCGTCGCTCCTCCGCGATCACGGTCTCGTCTTCGACGCCATCTGCTGAGATTACACCAATTGCCTCATGCTTCAGTGCATCGAACGGCTCCCCAACGGCCGTGATAGCCTCTACCCCCTCCTCGGATAGCAATTTCTGCAAATGCCGATATGTCAGTTCAACACCACTAACGATGTCAGCTCCATCGTCGGCCGCGTGCAGGGCGCGTTCTAGGTTGTCAGCAACCTCCAGAAACCGTCGGAGGAGGTCCTGCCGCTCACGTTTTACACGGTCCTGATACGCTTTTTCCAGCCGCTTGCGGACGTTTTCAAGCTCCGCAACCGCTCGCAGATACTTGTCATGGTTTTCGTCTGCCTGGCGGCGCGCTTCGGCCAGTTCACGCTCAAACTCCTGAACCACACCCTCGTCGAGCGCTGGTGGAGGTGTTGACTCTGCTGGCCGTTTAGTGGTGCCAGTCGACTCGGTCTCTTCTCTTAGATCCTTGTTGTTCGCCTTCACATGAATTTCTTTCACGTTCCCGGTCATAAGCTATCAGTTACCCCTCCGGGAGAAATAGATTTGGGGGCGCTGTTGGCCCCCAATCCACGGTCCCGACTGCTCCATGTAGGGCTTTCTATGCTTCGCGATACTCCCCCTCGACGACGTCTTCGTCTTCGCCAGAGGGGGGCGCTCCACCATCGCTGGATGGCGGCACGCCGGCTTCCTGGTACATCTGTTGCCCAAGCTGCTGGGCTGTAGTCTGCAACTCTTCAATGGCGGAGTTGATGCGATTTAGATTGTCGCCCTGGATAGCTTCCCGCACCGCCTCTATCTTGCTTTGGACGCTATCCTTTAGGTCCTGGGGGACTTTGTCAGCTTGCTCGTTGAGCAGCTTCTCCATCTGATAGGCCAAGTTGTCACCCTGGTTTCGGGCCTCGGCGAGCTTGCGCGTTGCCTCGTCCTCGGCCCGGTGCTCCTCGGCCTCTTTGACCATGTTCTCAATGTCGCTGTCCGTCAAGTTGGTCGATGCCTGAATGGTGATGTTCTGTTCCTTACCGGTCGCCTTATCCTGGGCGCTGACGTTCAAGATGCCATTGGCGTCGATATCGAACGTCACCTCAATTTGCGGAATCCCGCGTGGGGCCGGCGGGATGCCGTCAAGCCGGAACTGGCCGAGCAACATGTTGTTTCTAGCCATGGGTCGTTCACCCTGGTAGACTTTGA
The DNA here is from genome assembly GCA_046756905.1 of Anaerolineae bacterium. Taxonomy (GTDB): domain Bacteria; phylum Chloroflexota; class Anaerolineae; order Epilineales; family JAANWY01; genus JBHHTZ01. Next base: position 3,668 of record JBHHXF010000290.1, read on the forward strand.
TGTCAACGGCCGTCTGACCATCTTCTGCAGTTGAGAAGTTCTCGCCCTCGCGTGTGGGAATAGTGGTATTGCGCTCGATCAGCTTGGTGAAGACACCACCTAGCGTTTCAACACCCAAGCTCAGGGGTGTCACATCCAGCAAGACGATGTCTTCGACTTCGCCGCCCAGCACGCCGGCCTGGAGAGCCGCGCCCGCGGCAACCACTTCGTCTGGGTTGACGCCCTTGTGAGGTTCCTTGCCACCGGTGAGATCCCGCACCATGTCTTGCACCATCGGCATGCGTGTTGCACCACCCACCAGCACGACTTCGTGGATTTCGTTAGGCCTGAGGCCAGCATCACTCAATGCCTGCTTGAAAGGTCCCCGCAATCGCTGCACCAAATCTTCGGTCAATTGCTCAAACCTGGCCCGGGTGAGCTTCTGCTGCAAGTGCTTGGGACCACTGGCATCGGCTGTGATGAAAGGTAGGTTGATTTCGGTCTCGGAGACCTGACTCAGCTCGATCTTGCCCTTTTCGGCTGCTTCCTTGAGTCGCTGCAAAGCCTGTCGGTCGTTGCGAAGGTCGATCCCCTGGTCCTTCTTGAACTCCTCAGCCACGTAGTCAACAATGCGCTGATCCCAATCATCGCCCCCCAAGAAGGTGTCGCCGGCGGTCGCCTTGACCTCTACAACGCCCTCGCCCACTTCCAGGATGGAAACGTCGAATGTGCCGCCGCCCAGGTCGAACACTAGAATGGTTTCCAGTTCTTGCTTGTCCAGCCCGTAGGCTAGAGAGGCTGCCGTTGGCTCGTTGATGATGCGTAGCACTTCGAGGCCGGCGATCTTGCCGGCATCCTTGGTCGCCTGGCGCTGGCTGTCGTTGAAGTAAGCCGGGACGGTGATGACCGCCCTGGTGACGGGCTCGCCCAGATAGGACTCGGCATCACGTTTGAGTTTACCCAGGATCATCGCGCTGATTTCCTGAGGTGTATAATCCTTTCCCGTTTGCGGGATATTGACTCGGGCATCGTTGGCCGGCCCCTTTACGATCTCGTAGGGCAAGACCTCGCGTGCTTTCTTGACCTCTGCATCGTCGTACCGCCGGCCCATCAACCGCTTGATCGAGAAGACCGTGTTCTGTGGGTTTACAACGGCTTGCCGCTTGGCTGCTTGGCCGACAAGCCGCTCATTATTCTTAGTGAATGCTAATACAGAGGGCGTGATACGCCCTCCTTCGGCATTCGGAATCACCGTCGGCTCGCCACCCTCCATGACAGCGATAACCGAGTTCGTGGTTCCCAAATCTATGCCAACAATTTTCGACATTTGGTTGCCTCCTGTTAATCAGTGCTCACAAGGAGAGCCAAGGATTGGAAATCCCTGTCTGAAACTGAGAAGTGCCCTCAGGCACTTCAGGCCGAGCCCCTGAGGGGGCTTTTCAGTGTCAGACGGCGAATTCCATTCGTCGGCTCAGGATTGTCACGAAAAGTGTCTGGTA
>JBHHXF010000291.1:0-5143 GCA_046756905.1 Anaerolineae bacterium
ATCCGCCGGGGATTACGATGCGGTGAAGAGTGCACTGGCGACCGAGGGTGAGATGCACTTCTGGCAGGTCGCCGTCGAGCCTGGCGAGTCGCTGGCCTTTGGTCAGATTGCCGGCGTGCCGGTCCTCGGCTTGCCGGGCGATCCGGTGGCGGCTAGCGTGGCTTTCGAGGTCTTTGTCCGGCCGGCAATCCGGAAGATGGCCGGCTGGACACGCTGGGAGAAGCCGCGCATTCGGGCGACGTTGCGCGACGACGTCGCCAACAGTGGCCGGCGGCACTACTTGAATCGTGAGGAAGAGCCAGAGGATGCTATTCTAGCCGCTTCTAGCGTCTTGAGGCAACTGATCGCTCATGCACGGCGAGAACTACCCTCAGCCGACTGGGAACGAGAGATTGATGGACTATAGCGTCGTCCTCACCCGCTCTTTCAAAAGCAGCGTCAAGCGGTTGAAGAAGCGATTTCTGGGATGGTTCCCTATGTTGTGATATGTATGGAGATATTTGTGGGAGTGCAACCCGCGCCGGACCATGCCGTCCAGAGGTACGTCCTGCCACGGCTCCCGGATTTGGAGGTCTTGGCGGTGTTTAGGCGCGCAACCCACCCCATATGACAACGAATCTGGGGATTTATCGAATTCGTTTAATCCTCGGATTCGCTGTCATATGCGAGGATGGCCCACAAATATCCCTCTTCCGCATCACATACCAGGGAACCATCCCCGATTTCGGCATGTCAAGGATGAATGTATACTCAGAGGTGAAAAGCAATGAGTCGTCGAAGAAGGATCTCTACACAACAGAAGAAGACGAAGCAGGCCGGTATCACCCGGATGCAGATAGGCCTGGTGGTTGGCCTGGCGATCATCATGGTTGTGACCTTCATTGTGTTCAATCGAGGCAGTGGCGGGGGAGAGCCGGCCGCAACCACATCTTCGGGGCCACCGCCGGCCGAACAGGGCATGCTGGCCGGCATCGACCTGAGCGCCATCCCAAGTGAGCCGGCAGAGGACGGCAGCCCGGCTCTAGGAGCGCCCGAGGCACCGGTGACCATCGTCGAATACTCGGACTACCAGTGCCCCCACTGCGCACATTTTTCGCAAGATACACTCCCGGAGGTCATCAAGAACTACGTCACTGCCGGCAAGGTGCGGTTCGTGCACAAGGACATGGCTATTCTGGGCGAGCAGTCGCAGTGGGCCGCGCAGGCGGCCAATTGTGCGGCCGACCAGGGCCACTTCTGGGAGTACCATGAACTGTTGTTTCAGAAACAGAGCGGCCGAAATGAGGGCGCATTCTCGCGCGATAATCTCAAGCAATTTGCCGCTGACCTGGAGCTGGACACAGCCACGTTCAACCAGTGCCTCGATCAGAACAAATACTCACAGCGTGTAATTGACGAGACAGCCGAAGGGAAGCAGCGGGGCGTGGAAGGCACACCGTCTTTCTTTGTCAATGATGAATTCGTCGTAGGCAACGTGCCCTTTAGCCAGATGAAAGACCTGATCGAGAAACATTTGGAGGGGGCTTCATGACAGAGGCCCTGGGTCGACGCGACGGCGCTGTGGTTGACCCAACGGCGCCGGTTCGGAACTGGTGGGAGTTGGTCATACCGATTCTGTCTGTTCTGGGAATGCTGATATCAGCCTATCTGACCTGGGTCCACTGGGGCGGCTCGAAGGCACTGTGCACCGGCTTTGGGGACTGCGAGACGGTTAACAACAGTGTGTATGCCGTGGTGGCTGGCGTCCCGGTGGCTTTGTTAGGCTTCGGCATGTATCTGGCGTTGTTCGGGTTGTCGATGTACAGCCGGCGCGCCGACCCAGGAACGGTGTCAACGCTGGCTCTGGCCGTGTTTGGGATCAGTCTGGCCGGCGTCCTCTACTCGGCGTATCTGACGTATATCGAACTGGCAGTGATCCACGCCGTCTGTCCGTGGTGTGTCACCTCGGCCGTGCTGATTACGTTTATTTTCGGCGTATCACTCCGCGACGTGTTGAGTTTGACTGGTGAAACCTGAAGTTTATGTCATTCGCCGGCTGGAGACAGTCGCAGAGTTTCGAATGGCCGAGGAGGCACAGCGTGTCATCTGGGGTGTGCTTGACGACACCGAGGTGGTGCCCGTCCATGCCTTGCTCACCGCTCAGAAGAATGCCGGCCTGGTGCTGGGTGCCTTCGACGGCGAAAGGATGGTGGGCTACCTATTCGGCTTCCTCGGTCGAACGCCGCAGGGTAAGGAAAAACATTGCTCCCATCAGATGGGGGTCACGCCCAGGTATCGGGGGCGAGGAATTGGCGAGGCGCTGAAACGCCGGCAGCGGGACTTTGTCCTGGAGCAGGGTCTGGACCTCATCACCTGGACCTACGACCCCCTGGAGGGACGCAACGCCCACCTGAATATCCGCAAGCTGGGAGCCGTCTGCCAAACGCTCATCCGAAATCTTTACGGCGAGATGCAGGATGCGCTAAATGCCGGCCTGCCAACCGATCGCTTTCAGGTCGATTGGTGGATTCGGAGCCCTCGGGTGGAGTCGCGCTTTTCCGACAAAACACCGTCCCCGCCGATCACCCTGGATGATCTCCTGGGCGGGGGTGCGGCCCTTGTAAATGAGGTAGAGTTAGACGATGCCGGCCTGCCGGCAACACTCAACTGGGAGCCACATCGTCAAGCAACAGTGCTGATCGAGATTCCACCAGACTTCCAGGCAATCAAGCAAGCAAACATTACGCTGGCTCGGGACTGGCGACTCCTGACCCGCGCCCTCTTCGAGGAGTACTTCGAGGATGGGTACGCCGTCGTCGACTTTGTCAGCGAAGTCAGGGATGGCCGGCGTCGCAGCTTCTACGTCCTGGAGCACTCACAGGCGCTCGGCGAGCGCCGGCTGGGCCGTCTGACGGCAAAGGATCGGTTAGCCATTCAGGCCGGCATGGACCTTTACAACGCCGGGCAGTACTGGGACAGCCACGAGGCATGGGAAGAGGTGTGGCTGGAGGCGAAACCCGACGACAGACTCTTCCTCCAGGGTCTGATCCAGACGTCGGCCGCTTTCCACAAGTATCTGGTACAGGAAAACGCGGTTGGGGCTATCAAGCTGCTGAACCGCGCTCTGGACAAGCTCATCCGCTACAGTGATGACTACATGGGGCTGGATATGGGACCTTTCAAACAGGGCCTGAACGCCTGCTGGCGCCAGGTCATCGATCTGGGCCAGCGGCACATAGAGGAGTTTGATCCAGTGTTGGTGCCAGCGCTGCGGTGGATAGACAATTGAGATTCCCACAGTTCCCCTAAAGTTCCCCGAAGTTCCTGTGGAAAGGAGTTTCACCCATGCTGAAAGTTGATCGCATTATCCTCCACCACATCCGTATGACCTACGTCCATCCCTTCGAGACGAGTTTCGGCGTGGAGCGAGACCGCGACTGTATCATTGTGAGAGTCGATGGTGACGGTGCTGTCGGCTGGGGAGAGTGCGTAGCAATGGCCGCCCCCTGGTACTCATACGAGACCACCCAGACCAACTGGCATATCTTATCGGACTTTCTGATCCCGACGGTGCTGGAGACGGAATTCGACGGCCCGGAGTCGGTCTTCGACGCGTTCGCGCGGGTGAGGGGACACAACATGGCCAAGGCCGGCCTGGAGATGGCTATCTGGGATTTGGCAGCGACGCAGGCTGGCGTGCCCCTGGCCCAGATGCTGGGTGGCGTGCGAGATCGCGTACCCGTAGGCGTTAGCATCGGCGTACAGCCGAGTCTGGACGCGCTGCTGAATCGCATCGCCGGCTTTGTTGAACAAGGCTATCAGCGCATCAAGATCAAGATCAAGCCCGGCTGGGATGCTGAGATCACACGCGCCGTGCGTCAGAATTTCCCCGAGACCCCTCTTCAGGTAGACGCCAATTCTGCCTACCGGATTGCTGACGTAGATGTGTTTCGAGCCATGGACGACCTGAGCTTGTTGCTCATCGAGCAGCCGCTGGCCCACGACGACATATACCAGCACTCACTGCTTCAGCGGGAGTTGAAAACCCCGATTTGCCTGGATGAAAGCATTCACTCGGTTGATGATGCGCGAACAGCGCTGGCCCTCGATAGCTCCCGAGTGATCAACATTAAGCCGGGGCGCGTGGGAGGTCACACATCATCCAGGCGAATCCACGACTTCTGTCAGAGTCAGGGTATACCGGTGTGGCACGGAGGGATGTTGGAAACAGGTGTTGGCCGAGCGCACAGTGTAGCCCTGGCCAGCCTGGCCGGCTTCACGTTGCCGGGCGACATCTCCGCCAGCGCCCGCTACTACCGCGAGGACATCATAACCCCTCCCTTCACCCTAAACGATGATAGCACCCTGTCCGTACCAAGGAAGGCCGGCATCGGTGTCAACGTGCAGACCGGCCGCCTAGAGGCTGTCACGCTTCGTAGAGCCGAGTACCCCTGATAGGAGAGAAACGTCGTCCCACATCAACCACCCCCCCCTGAATCACCCACCCGAATCACCCAACTGGGGGATGACAACTCCCTCAAGTCAGTGCTATAGTAGGTTAAGCTTGAATAACCGGCGCCGTGCTAGCTACAGAGGCGCTGGAACAACTTGGCAGCAACCCTTCCGGTGGTCTTTGCTCAAAGGGGACATCCTACCTGCACAGCCTGTCGATATTTGTAACTAAGAACCAAGACAGCACGTACACGTAGATGACAATGGCGCAGTGCTTTTGACAGACCCTGGACTGATAAGCACCGCTTTGACGACGCTATTGATGGCGCATGCCGATTGAAAAGCAAGGTAAGAGAAAATGACATACATAAGATGGTTCGACGGCACACAAAAAGACGACATCGCACTAACCGGCGGCAAAGGGGCCAACCTGGGCGAGATGGTCCGTGCCGGCCTGCCCGTGCCCCCCGGCTTCATCGTCACCACCCAGGCTTACCGCGCCTTCGTCCAGGCCAACGACCTACAACCCCGCATCCTGGAGCTAGCCCGCGCTGCAGATCCGGCCTCACCCGAAGCCGCTTCCCAGTCCATCCGCCAACTCTTCGACCAGGGCACCATCCCCCAACCCATCGCTGACGTCATTTTGGGAGCTTACCACTCGCTCTCCATGCAATCATCCGCTTCATCCGATCATCCGTTATCCGAATCCGCT
>JBHHXF010000292.1:0-5137 GCA_046756905.1 Anaerolineae bacterium
CACGCGAGGGGACCTTGCTGACCCGCACCCCTCGATACGGCCTCGACTTCGTCTCAGCCTACTACGTTTGGGATGCTCATCCTAAGGGAGTTGCAGAGAAACACTCCTCCACCTGCTCCTTCTGGATCGCCAGATCCAGGCCGAGCGAGAGCGACGACAAAATGACCGGGCTGACGAGGGCGCGCAGAGAAGCCTTGAAAAACGAGGCCGGCGATGCTATAATGGTTGCAGTGGGACGGGGCTTTTGTCCTTGAGGCCACTGGGAGTGGCTGGAGGAACACACGTGCGTCTACAAAACTCAATCACCCGCCGGCAATTCCTGGCCCAGATGGGGGTTGCCGCATCCTCTCTGCTGCTGGGCGCCTGCGGCCAGCGCCGCGTGCTGCGACTGACGGCCACGCCGCCGCCCCGACCCCCGCCGGCAGCCACGCCCGCGCCGACCATTGCGCCTCCACCTACCCCGTCGGTTCAGCCGGCCGACCAGGTGCTCCTGGGTGGCAAGGTTGTCACCATGGACGCGCGCGACACCATCGCCCAGGCCGTCGCCGTCCAGGCAGACCGCGTCCTGGCCGTGGGCAGCGACGACGAGGTGCGCGCCTTCATCGGTCCCGAGACGCAGGTGTTGGAACTGGCCGGCAAGCTGGTCACCCCAGGGCTGATCGACGCCCACAACCATCTCCAGGTTTGGGGAACCTTGCTCAACGATTGGGTACCCCTGATCCCGCCCGAGGTGCGCACGCTGGACCAACTGCTGGGTCGCCTGTCGGAGGCCCTTGCACAGACGCCGGCCGGCGAGTGGGTACAGGGTTACTTCTGGAACGTGGACCCGCCCTCCCGCGCTGATCTGGACGCCATCTCGCCCGACAACCCGGTGTGGCTCATTCAGCGCGGCGGGCACTTCGGTTCGTGCAACACGGCGGCGCTGGAGTTGGCCGGCATCACCGCCCAAACGCCCAACCCGCCCGGTGGGGTGATCGAGCGCGACGCCGCTGGCGTGCCCACCGGCCGCTTCTACAACCACCGCGCCATGGACCTGGTGCGGCGCTTCGCCCCCCAGCCCACACAAGAAATGATCCAGGCCAACATCCGCATGGCCGAGCGCCGCTTCGCCGAGGTGGGTGTCACCACCTTCCAGGACTGCAACGCTCGCTTCAGCGCCCTGCAGGCGTATCTGGAGGCGGGCCGGCAGAACAGCATGACCCTGCGCGGTGATGTCTTCTACACGGTGGAGTGGAAGGCTGACCTGGAGCGCGCCCTTAATCAGATCGACCCGTATGCCGACGACTTCATGCGCTTCTCCGGCTACAAGTTCCTCATCGACGGCCAGTTTCCCACCTGGTACACCCACGAGCCGCACGCCGGCATTCGCTGGGACATGCCGACCTGGGACCCGAAGACGTTCAAAGAGGCCGTCAAAGCCCTCCACGACACCGGATTTCAGATTGCCGTGCACTGCGGAGGCGACGCCGCCGTTGATCTAACCCTGGACGCTTACGAAGCGGCGATGAACGCCAACCCTCGACCGGACCCGCGCCACCGCATCGAGCACGCCACCCTGTGCACGCAGGATGCTGTGCGCCGGATGAAGGATCTGGCGGTGGTGGTCTCCACTCAGCCGCAGTTCATCCGCTTCGCGCAAGACCTGCCGGAAAAGCTGGGGGATGAGCGCGCCAGCCGCATCATGGTGACGCGGGACTGGCTGGATGCCGGCATCACCGTGGCCCTGGGCTCGGATACCCCCTCGGCTCCGTGGTACGAGCCCCAGGTCACGCTGGTGGGGGCGGTCCTGCGCCCGGACGCCGATGGCCAGCGCTACCATCCCGAACAGGCGATGACCATTCAAGAGGCGCTGCGGGCCCACACCATGGGCTCGGCGGTGGCCGGCCACGAGGAACGGGTCAAAGGCTCCCTGGAGCCGGACAAGTTCGCCGACCTGGCGGTGTGGAACGAAGACCTAACCCGCATCAGGCCGGCCGAAATCCTGCGTGCAACTACAGCCTTGACGATGATCGCCGGCCAAACCGTATACGAGGAGGGAGGCTCGTAGTCAGGCACGTAGCGGAGCGGAGTGCCGTTCGTTCTGACGCCACTCCGCTTCGCTACGTGGCTTACTACGAGCGTGTTCAACGAGGAGGTTAACATGAAATCGCGAACGCGGATGGACCACAGGCTGTTGCTAGGAATGTTGGTTGTGCTCGGCCTGGCCTGTCTGGGCGCTCTGTCGCGACCGGGTCCGGCCGGCGACCAGTCTGTGGCTCAGGCGGGCACGGTCTGGGACAGCGGCTGGGTAGACATCGCCACTGGCACTGCGCGGGTGTTCACCCACAATCTGGCTGGCGACCCGGCGCAGTTTGCAGTCGATCTCTGGCAACGAGATAATCGCTCAGATGGGCTGGGCATCCATCACCGCGCTTACGGCGGCATGAACGTGGCCGGCCAGCGTCAAGGCGTCCATTGGCAGAACCTGACTGACAGCAATATCACTGTCGTCCGCTGGCTGGATGATGTGGCCACGAGTCAGATTCGTCTCCGCGTCTGGATCCCCGACCCGCCTCTGTACGATAGCGGCTGGGTGCCTATCCAGGCGGGGCAGGTTGTTACCCTCACCCACAACTTAGGCGGAGACGTGGATGGCTACACCGTTGGGATGAAATTTCAGGATACAACGCCCGACGGCCGGGGCATTCACCAGTTTGCCTTTGGCGGGCTCGCAGCCGGAAGAGCGTTCTACGGCGCTGCCTGGCAGAACCTGACCGACACCACCATCCAGGTCGTGCGCTCCGGCAATGACATATCGGCGCAGCAAGTGCGTCTGTTCATCACACGACCGGACCCGCCCGACTACGACAGCGGCTGGGTGGACGTGGCCCAGGACGAAACGCGGATCATCACCCACAACCTGGGGGGCAATCCCGACCGCTATGTAGTCAGGTCCTCAGCCAGGTCAACCGCAGCGGATGGCCCCGGCATCAACACGCGGGCGGCGGGCGGCATGGAAGTCGGGGGCCAGTTTCTCGGCGCCAACTGGCAGAATCTGACCAGCACCGGTATCAACGTCTTTCGCCAGCCGCACGACATCTTCGCCGGCCAGATGCGCGTCCGCATCTGGCGGCCAGAAGCCCCGCCCGCCGGCCCCTGGCAGAGCTGGACCAACGCCGACTACGTGCGCTGCCTGGCGCTGCAGGCCGGCGTGCTGTGGGCCGGCACCGAGGGAGGGGCGGTACGCTGGGACCCGATCGCCGGCAGCTACCACAAGTATCTGGCGCCAGACGGGCTGGAGGATGGCTATGTGCGAGCCATCACATCCGATGCCTCCGGTGTTACCTGGTTCGGCACGAGTGATGGCGGCCTGGTGGCCTACGATGGCGCGACGTGGACAGCCTTCACCACCTCCGACGGGCTGGCCAACAGCTACGTCTATGCCCTTGCTTCTCAGGGTGGCCTCAAGTGGGTTGGCACCGGCTACGGCCTCAACGCCTTCGACGATGGTGGCACGCCGGCCAACAAGTCGGATGACGCCTGGACGACCTTCCGCACGCAGGATGGGTTGAGCAACAACTATGTGTACGCCATAGCCCTGGACGGCGGCGGTCGGAAGTGGCTCGGTACCAACGACGGGTTGGACGTGCTGGATGACCAGGGCACACCCCACGACAAATCGGATGACGTTTGGGCCACCTTCTCCGAGGAGGATGGTCTGGTCTACCGCCGAGTATACGCCCTCGTCGTGGACCAGCAGGAGCGTGTGTGGGCCGGCACCACCAACGGTTTGAGCGTGCTGGACTTCGCCGGCACGCCCTTCGACAAGTCCGACGACACCTGGACGACCTTCACCTCCGACGACGGGCTGACCGATGACGACGTGTACGGCCTGACGCTGGACTCCCAGGGCCGGGTCTGGATGGCCACCTACGGCGGCGGCATCTTCGTGCTGGACCACGCCGGCACACCCTTCGACAAGATCGACGACACCTGGACGCAGTTCACGACAAGCGACGGACTGGTCAACAATTTCGTCTACGCTGTGTTGCTGGACGAGCCGGCGGGCCGGGCATGGGTCGGCAGTTGGGGGTACGGCATCAGCCGGCTGGACTACGCAGGCACCGTCGAGAATAAGTCGGATGACACCTGGACCACCCTCACGACCGATGACCCGTTGCCGGAGAACTACGTCCCGGCGTTGCTGCCCGACGGCGATCACGTGTGGGCTGGTACGGGCGGGGGCGGGCTTGCCGTCACCGACGGGGAGACCTGGACGACCTTCACCGCCGCCGACGGGCTGGTCAGCAACTACGTTTACGCCATTACCGCGCGGAACGGCCTCAAGTGGGTTGGTACCAGCGGGGGGCTGAACGCCTTTGACGACGCCGGCACGCCCTACGACAGCGCGGATGACACGTGGGCCAGCTTCCGCACCGACGACGGGCTGAACACCAACTCCGTGTACGACCTGGAGTTCGATGAGGTGGGCCGGCTGTGGATGGGTTCCAACCCACGCTGGAGTGGCAGCGAGTACGTGGACGGCGGTCTCAGCGTGCTGGACGACGCCGGCACACCCTTCGACAATGCCGACGACACCTGGATGACCTACGTGCCGGTGGACAGCGGCGGCGTCCTCAACGGTTGGGGTTATGAGATCGCCACCGACGACGCACAGCGGCTTTGGGCCGCGACGTATCCCTGGTGGACCGGAAGCGAGTACGAGGGCGGCGGGCTGGTCCTGCTGGATCACGCCGGCACGCCGTTCGACAAGGCCGACGACACCTGGACCGTGTTCACAACCACCCACGGGCTGGCCAGCGACTGGGTCTACTCGGTGGCGGTGGACGACGACGGGCGGGTATGGGCCGGCACCTCCAGCGGCCTGAACGTGCTGGACCACGCCGGCACGCCCTTCGACAAGACCGACGACACGTGGGTGCGGTTCAGAGACAGTGATGGGTTGGCCGGCAACGCGGTGTGGGGCATCCTGATTGACGCATCGGGCCGGCTGTGGTTGGCCACCAGCGGCGGGTTGAGCGTGCTGGACACCGCCGGCACGCCCTTCGAGAAATCGGACGACGGGTGGCTCACCTGGACGGTGGCCGACGGGTTGGTGGACAGCTATCTGTACAGCGTGGCGCTCGATGCTTCAGGC
>JBHHXF010000293.1:0-5123 GCA_046756905.1 Anaerolineae bacterium
ACGCAATACGCAGTACGCAGTACGCAATAGGTATCTTCATGCAATCTCTTATCATTCTCCACACCAACGACATCCACGGCCGCGTTGAGGGGCTGGCCCGCGTCGCAACGCTTGTGGGTCAGGTACGAGCCGAGAACCCCAGCGTGCCCGTGCTCTATTTCGACCTGGGCGACTGCGAGGACACCTCCAGCCGGCTGAGTAACCTCACAAAAGGCACGGCGATGCACCGGCTGCTCAGCGTAGCCGGCTGCGATGCCGCTGCGGTGGGGAATGCGGCCTGGCTGCGCTATGGTCCCCAGGTGTTGAGCGAGCACGCCGAGGCAGCCGCCTATCCTCTCCTCCTGGCAAACCTGCGCATGCCCGACGGGACACTACTGCCGGGCGTTCAACCGACGGCTCTACTCAACCTGGGCGCGCTGCGACTGGGCCTCATCGGTGTGACAGCCGAGATGGCTAACTGGGCGAAGTTCTTCGACATACACCCTCAGCCGCCACTTTCGTTGATCCGCGAGCTGGCAGCGGCCCTGCGCCAGGACGGAGCCGACGGCGTGATCCTGCTCTCGCACATGGGGCTGGAAACCGACCGCGAGCTGGCGGCCGGCCTCCAGGAAGACGTCGCTCTCATCATCGGCGCGCACAGCCACGACCTGCTGCCAGAGGGTGAGCGCGTGGGACGCGTGCTCGTCGCCCAAGCCGGCGACTACGCAGAGCATCTGGGTCGACTCGACGTCATCTGGGACGGTGAGCAACTGGCTGTGAGCAGCGCAACCGTCCTCCCTGTGTCCGACGATGTAGCGCCGGCGGCCCGGATGTTGGCCGAGGCCGAGGCCATCGAGGCTGAGGTAGAGCACTTTCTGGACGAGAGCATCGGGGAGCTTGTGGAGCCGCTGGATTTCGCCACCGACCGGGAGTGTGGCGTCGCCAACCTGATGGCGGACGTGCTGCGTGAGCGCATGGGCGCCGATGTTGCGGTGGTGGTGGCAGGCCAAGCCTTCAGCGGCCCACTGCCGGCCGGCCCGCTGCGCCGTGAGACGCTGTGGGACGTGTGCACTTCCTCCGCCAACCCTGGCGTGGTGACATTGACGGGCACGCAGTTGACGGCGCTGCTGGAGCGAGGACTGGACGCCGAACTGGCGGCCGAACGTCCGCACTCCCTGCGCGGCGGGGCGCGTGGCCTGATGCACCTGAGCGGTGCAGCGGTGCGGGACGGCCAAATCCTGGTAGACGGTGAGCCTCTGGAGCCGGAGCGCGAATACCGCGTGGCCGGCAGCGACTTCGAGTTCGAGACCTTCTGGGGCTACGTGGACCCCGACTGGGACCTGAACCCCAGTTACGATGTGCCGACGATTCTGCGCGAGGCGCTCGAAGACTACCTGGCGAGTCACAGTCCTGTTCGCGTGGAGCTGGGCCGGCTTCATGGTGACAGGTTGGGAAGTTGAAGGTTCAACGTGGACAGGACTGTACGGCGGTTGCACGAGCCGCGAAGACGCTCCGTAACGTTCAGGGAGCTTGGGTTAAGGAGCAGAAAGTCTACATCGAGGATGGTGAGATTACGACCTATCAGGTGAACCTGATGGTCACGTTCATTCTGGAGGAAGACGACTAGCGGTCACGTCCTGTCGGTTGTCCGCTTGTACGCTTGGCCGGCCGGGGCCGCTTGGTCCTGGCCGGCCTTTCGTACTTTGACACGAGAGCCTGGGCCATGGTAGAATGCGTTGGAGAAAGGCCCGGAACCAGCCCAGTCAAGCATAAAAGACCCTTTGTCTGCCATGAAATATGAGCCGTCGGCACTACACTGCCCATCAACATTCTTTGCCTTCATGCCGGGTTATGATGGGGCATGGCCATCGCGGAGGTGGCTATGACGGTCGTCTCACGCTTTAGTGCGGGGTTCGTCGAGGCCGGCTGGCTGGTAGTAGTAGTCCTCGTCGCTACATTTTTGAATCCCTTCAGCGATCAGGTCTTTGAGCCTGACAAAGCGGCGCTGTTGCACATGCTTGTTGTCCTGATGGTGGCAGCGTGGGTGATTCATAGCCTCGATCGCGATGGATTTGCTTTCCGCGGCGTGCGCAAGAGGGCCGGAGCCGGGCAAGCCGTCCAACGCGCGATGCAGACGCTGTCCCAGCAGCCCATCGCCGGCCTGGCATTGCTCCTACTACTGGTACACCTCGTCTCAACTCTCACCTCGGTCGCTCCCCGAGTGAGTTGGTGGGGCTCCTATCAACGTGCCCAGGGAGCATACACCTTTCTCACATATCTGGGTGTGTTCTTTATGGTTCTGTCAGTTCTCCGGCACGCAGATCAGCTCCAACGGCTGATGTCCGTTATCCTCTTCACATCCTTCCCTATTGCTCTTTACGCCATTCTCCAGCACTACGGTATGTCACTGCTCCAATTCTCGGAGGGTGGTGTCGAGGCCCGTGTGATCTCAACATTGGGCAATGCCATTTTCCTGGCAGCGTACCTGGCGATGATAGTGCCGCTGACGCTGTGGCGGGTTCTGGAATCGGCTGGAGCGCGAACCGGATCGCCCATCTGGGCAGTAATCGCGAGCGTGCTGTACGGCGGACTGTTGATACTTCAATTGGCGGCAATCGTTTTCACCCAAAGTCGCGGCCCTATCCTGGGACTGGTTGTCGAGCTATTGCTCTTTATCATGCTGATAGCACTGATTCGAGGACAGCGCCGCTGGGCGGTGGCCGGCGTGCTGGTGGCAGCACTGATGGTTCTCGTCGTACTGGCCTTGAATACCCCCGGCTTGCCTACCGACTCACTGCGCAGATTGCCCTATGTGGCGCGGTTTGGCGAGTTGGCCGGCTCTGGAGCTCGAACGGTGCAGGCCCGTGCTTTGGCATGGGATACCGTGCTGAATGCGATGCGCGCGGAGCCAGCACGACTTGCACTGGGCTACGGTCCAGAGACAATGAAATCTATCCTTACCCGATTTATGCCGGCAGAATTGTGGGTTCTTCAGGGAGGCGGGCAATACGGCACGTTCGACCGGGCCCACAACGCGGTATTTGATGCGCTGTATACGAATGGCATGGTCGGGGCCATTGTCTATCTGCTGCTATATGGGACGATTTTCCACCAGGCACTGCGGTGGATGGGGTTTGTCCAAACCCGACGTGAGGCCGGCGGCCTGATCGGTCTGCTGGTAGGTGGCGCCGTGATCGGACTACTCATCCCGTGGGCGTGGCTCGGGAACCCGGTTCTGGCTGGAGTCGGTATTCCGCTCGGGATGGTCGGCGGGATAGCCGTGTATTTGCTCGGTCAGGTTGTCCGTTCGCCGGCAGACGGGGCGGCAGGGGTCGATGCTCGTCGCCTCCTGCTGGCGGCATTGCTGGCGGCCATCGTAGGTCATTTCGTGGAGACACAGACCGGCATCGCCATCGTGGTAACACAGACACATTTCTGGTTGTACACAGCTTTGCTGATTTTGCTCGGCACCGGGCGAATCGCCGAAACCGAGCCAACTTCACGCATCGCCGGACCGGGGACACAGCGTCCGGTTGCCCGGCCCATGGGGCGAGTGCCACGGCGCAGCCGCCGAGGTCGGCGACAGGAAGCGATTACCAAGCCACAGCGTGCCGGCGACCAGGGACCTGTCGTCGCGATGGCCCTGGTCGCGGCTATCCTGCTGGGCGCATTGAGTTACTCCTTTGTGCACGGCTTCAATGTGGCAGGCGCTCGCAGGCCGGCCCAGGCATTGGTTGGAGTCGCCTGGCTATTCGCCGGGTTGATCGTCCTGTTGGATCGTTACCGGTCTAAGAAGGGCGCCGAGTCGATTGGCAGCGATGCGCTAGCGTACACCACGGCTTCGCTGGTCTGGGTGCTGCCCTTTGCGCTCTACCATCGCGTGAACGCCACGGCGCTAGATCGGCTGAATACCGCCTACCTGGTGTTTATTTTGTGGATGCTGCTGTCGGTCGTCGGGATTGCCGCAGCCGTGCAGTGGAAAGGTGGGTGGTCTCGTCCGAGGATCAGAGCGGAACGGCTTGCTTTGTACACGAGCATCGGCCTGTTGGCACTGGCGCTGGCGTGGCGCGTGGACGTGACGCGTATTCAAGCCGACGTTCACGAGAAAGTGGGCAAGACGGCCATGGGGGCAGGCCTCTGGGGTCAGGCAATCCCGAATCTCCAACAAGCTGTGGCTTTGCAGCCCTGGCAGGATCAATACTACATTTTCCTCGCAGGGGCGTACGTGGAACAGGCCCGGCTTCTCACAGAGCCAGCGACTAGAGACCCCCAGATGGAGCGAGCTCGCCAAATCCTGGAAGATGGATGGTCTCTCGCGCCTTACGACAGTGACCACCCGCGACAGTTAGGGTTGGCCTACCGTGTGTGGGCGGAATGGACACGGGATGACGGCACGCGCCAGCAGAAACTTCAAGAATCGCTTGGCTACTACCTGGCTGCCGTGGACTTGAACCCGCAGAATCCTGATTTGCGCTTGGATTTGGCCGGCGCGTACTTCGCGTTAGGGATGGATGAGGAGACTCTTGCTCAATATCAGCACGCTGTGGGCATTGGCGCGCCAAGCCACCTGGGGCGTGCCTATGCCGGCTTGGGAGATGTCTACCTGCTTCGAGGGGAACTGAACGCGGCTGCGGAGGCCTATCAGAAGGCCATGGAGACTGGCCGAGATCGCCAGCAGATTCTGGAATCACGGATGCGTGCTGTGGACAGACACCCAAACAACAAACAGCTCCACCTGAGTTTAGCACTCGCGTACGCGGCTGCGAACCGCCAGGGCGATGCTCTCAAAGAATTGAAGGCTGCACTCGATCTGGCGTCAAACACAGCGGAGCGCGCCGAGGTGGAGAGGTTGATTACAATGGTACAAAAATAGCGGAGGGAGAGGGATTCGAACCCCCGGTGACGCAAGCGCCACAGCGGTTTTCAAGACCGCCGCCTTAAACCACTCGGCCATCCCTCCGTGCCTGCTCCGAGAATAGTTGGATGGCTAGATGGCTGGATGGCTGGATGGCTAGGTACTACGCAAGCCATCCAGCCATCTAGCCATCTATCATTTTCGTGCTTCAGAGTATCACGCCCAGACATAGTGACTCCCTTCAATTATAACCGACACCGGCGGTACGGTCAATCACTGCTCCCCCTCA
>JBHHXF010000294.1:0-5100 GCA_046756905.1 Anaerolineae bacterium
AAACGGGCGAAAGACGGACGACGGACGACGATCAATCGGTGGGCCACCCAGACACCGACGGCCATAGAGACCGTCGAGGTGATGCTACCCATGGCCAGCAGCGGAACCCCAACCAGCGAGTGGCCCAGGTTGCAGCCGCCGGCCACCGCCGCGCCTACGCCCATCAGGAAGCCGCCCAGCGCCAGCTCAGCGTATCGCAGCAGCGTCTCGCCACGTACCCACAGCGTGCCGGCGGTTGCCGCCGCCACGAAAGAGCCAGGCACAATGCCGATCAGCGCGATGGGAATCCACAACGACCCGCCGCCGCCACCACCCTGCGTGAATGCCGCCAGCGCATTGGCCGGCACGCTGGAGGTGCCGAAGGTGTAGTTGGAACCGCCGGCTCGAGCCAGCAGCCACGCCAGGCTGCCGAACACGCCCACCGCCACGCCCAGGGCCGGCCAGCCCCATAGCGGGTCGCGCGATGCGCGCGGGGAGCGCCACAGCCAGCCGGCGATCAACAGCCACAGCAGCCCGACCACCACGAGGCCGGCCGGCCCCACGAGGTTAGCTGCTGTCGCGCTCTCCCCGTTCGCGCTGATCTGCGGACCCATGAGCGCCTGGCGCAGTGGCGCCAGCGGCCCACGATAGGTGATGACGTCCCCCACCGCCCAGAAAGCCAGCCCGACGAGCGTGCCCAGCATGCCGTGGCCCAGCTTGTAGAACAGGCCGGTGATGCAACTGGCCGCCATCACCATCCCGATGCCGAACACTACCCCGCCGACGATGTTAGCCAGCCAGGTGAAGGGTGGAATCCAGGGCTCGATCAGGCCCAGGGCAATCAGGCCCCGTACCAGCGGAACCGCGATCAGCAGCGACAGGAGGTAGGCGCGGAACAGGTCGAGTTGGGCGGGCCGGCGTAACAGCCCGCGTAGGGTACTGTGGAAGCACAGATCACCTCGCTCGACGATGTATCCCAGGCCCATGCCGGTCAGAAAAGCCAGAATCGATGTCATTAAGAATTTGGTTCCTTTCTACCCTTGAGGGTACTACTCAGCATGGAGATTGTTGAATTTTGAGGGCTCTTCAGGATTTCGCGTGGTCAGTCGCCAGACCCTAAGGGTTTTCGTAAAAGATTTGGCACAACGGGTCGTTCAACTGGCGAAAAATGCTGTTTGCACGGTCTCGGGCAAAACCCTTAGGGTTTCACCACGCATATTCCTAAAGAGCCATTTTGAGAAAACATCGGCGAAGCCCGTTCTGAGTCTGTCGAAGGGGACATTTCATTGCTCGCTCGCTTGACAACATAACACGCTTGTGCTATGAATACAACGGATGGCGACGAAAGGAGATACCGATGCCCTCACCATTTCCTGGGATGGACCCGTTTCTAGAAGGTTACTTGTGGCCCGATGTTCATCACCGTCTGGCTGCACAAATCAGCCGGCTGCTTGCTCCGCAGATACAGCCTAAATACGTCGCCCGGCTGGAAATATCTGTGATTGAGGACGAAACGTTTGAAGCCGAAATCGGCGTCATGTATCCCGATGTGGAAATCGTGAAGATGGAACCAACGCCCGAACCGGCCGGCGGAGTGATGGTGGCCGAACCCGTCGTTACCACCGCCTCTTTGACAATTCCCATACCGCAAGCGCGTCTGGCCGCCGTGGAAATTCGGGACGTGGCAGAAAACCAACTGGTGACGAGCATCGAGATCATCTCCCCAATCAAAAAGCGCGAACCAAACCTGAGTCAATACCGCCAGAAGCGTGAGAGGATCCGAAATGCCGGCGTCCATCTCCTGGAGATTGACCTGGTGCGGCGGGGCACTCGTGTCTGGGAGTACTCACGGATTCCCGACGTACTCTATGCGGTGGTTCTCACTCGGGCCGGCGCCAGTACAATGGAAGTCTGGACCATCAAGTTATCAGAAACACTGCCCAGGTTGCCGGTGCCGCTGCGACACCCCGATAAAGACGTGGTTCTGGATATGCCGGCCGCTCTGACAACTGTCTACGATGAGGCGTATTATCATCTATCTATCGACTACCAGCAAGACCCCCCGCTGCCGGCCCTCACGACTGAGGATCAGGCATGGATGAGGCAATTGCTGAGCACGACGACCCGTGAGTGAGATTGCCCTTAATGAATGGTATGGCGCAGGTTACCGGGCGGTGAACCGCACGACCACCAGTACCTCGTAAGGACCCCCTCTTCGTTCAGACTTACGCCCAGAAGACGGGCATAGGAAATCAGTTTCATGTAGTAACAATCTGTATTTCAATGAGGAGGTTACGTAGTGACAGTCAAAACGTTGGAATTCGAAGTTGCAGCAGCGGACCCGTCGCTGGCGGACGTGGTTCCAGAGCGGGGGCCGTTCAAGAATATACACCTGGCAGATTTCAGCGATCCGCGAGAGCATCTGGCGTTCGAGGATGCCCTGACCAGAGTGCGATCCCGCTTTGGCGAAGAGCACCCGTTGGTGATCGGCGGCGAGGAAATCTGGCTGGAGGACACGTTTGCGTCTGTGAACCCGGCACACCCCGATGAGGTCGTTGGGGTATTCGCACGGGCTGATGTGCGTCTGGCGCAGTTTGCCATTGATACGGCGTACCAGGCTTTCGAAACGTGGAAACGCGTGCCGGCGGAGAGGCGGGCTCAATATCTCTTCGATGCCGCCGACATTATCCGCGAGCGAAGGCACGAGTTCAGCGCCTGGATGGTGTATGAGGTGGGCAAGAGTTGGGTGGAGGCCGATGCCGATACCGCCGAGGCAATCGATTTTCTCGAGTACTACGGCCGGCTGATGATCCGGTTGGACCGGGGCGAATACGTCCAGAACATCCCTGGGGAGCGTGATGAGATGCGCTACATCCCCCTGGGCGTATGCGCCGTCATCCCGCCATGGAACTTTCCGCTGGCCATCATGGGCGGTATGAGTAGCGCGGCCATCGTGGCCGGCAACACCGTCGTGCTGAAGCCGGCCGGCGCATCCCCCAAGATCGCTTGGGAATTCTTCCAGGTGATGCGTGAGGTGAGTCTCCCGGACGGCGTGTTCAATTTCATCACCGGCCCGGGTGCCGTCGTTGGAGAGGCGTTGGTGGATCACCCCAAGACACGTTTCATCGCCTTCACCGGCTCCAAGGAGGTGGGCATCCGTATCAACGGGCGTGCCGCGAAAGTACAGCCAGGCCAAATCTGGTTGAAACGCACCATTCTTGAGATGGGCGGCAAGGATGCGGTGGTTGTGGACGAGACTGCCGATCTGGACGACGCGGCGTTGGGGATTGTCGTGTCGGCTTTCGGCTACCAGGGCCAGAAGTGCTCCGCTGGCTCGAGAGCCATCGTCGTCCAGGACGTGTACGACGCGCTATTGGAAAAGGTCATCCGAAATGCAAGGGAGATCGTCACCGTGGGCGATCCCGACGACCCGCAGAATTACATGGGTCCTGTTATCGACGATGAACAGTACCGCAAGATTCTGGATTACATCGACATCGGCCGGGGAGAGGGTCGGCTGGTTCTGGGCGGCAAAGCCATGGAGCGCGACGGCTGGTTCATTGAGCCGACCATCTTCGCCGACGTCGACCCCGAGGCCACCATATCGCTGGAGGAGATCTTCGGCCCCGTTCTGGCCATCATCAAAGCAGAAGACTTCGATGACGCGCTACGCGTTGCCAACAACACCGAGTTCGGCCTGACCGGATCGCTCTACAGCCGCAGTCCGGAGCGTATAGAGCGTGCCAAGGATGATTTCCACGTTGGCAACCTGTACTTCAACCGCAAGTGCACTGGAGCATTGGTGGGGGTTCACCCCTTCGGCGGGTTCAACATGAGCGGAACGGACTCCAAGGCCGGCGGGCCGGACTACCTGTTGCTGTTTACCCAGGCCAAGGCCATCGGCGAGAAGATTCTCTAGCCTGGCCATGATGATGTAAAGTGTAGAGCTGCCTGATACACGGACAGGTCCGTTGCTTGTGGGCAACGGACCTGTCTTTTCTGCGATTGCGGTCGCTACTCAGGTGTGTGTTGGGCTTGAAATGCTGCCTTGGCGTCTGGGTCAGCCAGCAGGTACCACAACGTGAGCGCTCCGACGATGGTGCCGATTGGGATACCGATCAACTGCAAAACCGCCAGCACGATTGCAGCGGCGCGGGCCCACTGTTTCAGTTTCCACAACCCCCAGCCCACGATGGCAAAGGCGCCGCCGAAGAGAAAGATCACGAATGCACCAAACACCAGTGCGATGGTGGCGATTACAGCTCCGCCGGCGTCCCCCGTGTCTGACCATACCGCGATTATCGGGATGCTCATCGCACACAAACCAAGTAGGAACAGGCCGGCCACGATAAAATGCCAGACTGCGATAATCGCCACGCCGTCAGGTCTTCGCATAGAATCCTCCTTGGTCTAGTCTACGCTGAGCCCGAACGCAGCCAGGGCGTCGGGATCCTTCCAGAGATACCAGATGATCAACGCGCCGATGACGGTGCCGATCAGGGGGAACATGAACAACTGCAGGATTGCCAGCACAATGGCTGCCATCCGCGCCCACGATTTCAGATTCCACAGCCCCCATCCGACCCAGGCGGTGGCGACCGCGCCGGCGATGGTGAAGAACAGGCCAAAGGCCAGTCCAAAAACAACCCCAACGATGCTGCGGTTATCGCTGAGCACACCAATGGGCACACCGCACATACCAAGCACGAAAAAGGCTGCCAGGAACCAGTAGTAGACAGAAATAAGTGTTACTCCATCAGGTCGCTTCATGATTATCCTCCTCGTGTTAAGCAGGGGTGCAAGGGAGCGGGGGAGCGGGGGTGAGTTATTTCACTGCACCTCACCCCTGCTCCCCAGCGCCCAGGCTCCCATGCTTGCTTACGCCAGTTGAACGGCAGTACCGCTGCATGTCACCATGAGCATGCCGCCACTCTTGCCGATTTGCAGGTACTCGTAGTCAATGTCAACGCCTATGACGGCGTTGGCGCCGCGCTCCTCGGCGACGGCCTCCATCTCCTGCAGCGCGATCGCTCTGGCCGAACCCAATTCCTCCTCATACACGGCTGACCGACCGCCGATGATATCGGTGATGCCGGCGAAGAAATCGCGGAAAATGTTGGC
>JBHHXF010000295.1:0-5094 GCA_046756905.1 Anaerolineae bacterium
CTCTTGCCTCCTTCCTCTCCGCTTGTCAGATCTGCCCTCCGGGCGAGATCATCATCGCTTCTGCCACCTATTATACCACAACCATCCTGGGTTGTCAAGGATTGAAGGGCAGAAAAACACTTACTCCGCTGATCCGCAACGAAAAATGCCTTTGCAGGCAACAGCGGGTAAGTTTAGCACGAATGCTGATTGTTGTCAAATGCGCTGAATCGAATCTCAGAGATCTCGCCGGCCTTCCAACGCCCGCACCAGAGTTACCTCATCGGCATATTCCAGATCTCCCCCGACGGGCAAGCCGTAGGCCGGCCGCGTCACCCGTATGCCCAATGGCTTAATCAACTGCTCCAGGTACATGGCAGTAGCCTCTCCCTCCAGGTTGGGATTGGTGGCCAGAATGACCTCTCTCGCTGTGCCGTGATGCAGTCGGTCCATCAGCTCGGCGGTGCGTAGGTCGGACGGGCCAACCCCGTCCACAGGCGAGATAGCCCCATGAAGGACATGGTACACCCCCTTGTATTCATGCGTGCGTTCCAGAGCCATGACATCTAGAGGGTCTTCAACCACACATATGGTTGATTGATCTCTCTCTATGCTGTCGCAGATGCTACATGGGTTGCTATCAGCTATGTTGCAGCAGTTCTCGCAGTAGACGACTTGTTCCCTCAAGTTTCGCAACGCCTCGGCGAGGGCCAGCGACTGCTCATTGGGTACGCGCAGTAGATAGAACGTGAGCCGAGATGCCGTTTTAGGACCGATGCCTGGTAAACGACTGAATTCGTCAATCAACCGCGAGACGGGCTTAGCAACTGTGCTCATATCATATTTCCAGCCCGGGGATGCCCAGTCCACCCGTGAAGGCGCTCATTCTATCGCTGGCCATTTGCTGGGACTTATCGACAGCCTCGTTGACGGCCGCGACAATCAGGTCCTGGAGCATTTCAACGTCCTCGGGGTCCAGCACATTGGGATCAATCTCTACAGTCTGCAGCTTCTGATGCCCTGTCATCGCCACCTTGACAACGCCTCCACCAACGGTCACCTCGACGGTTTCCTCGCCCAACTCTTCCTGGGCTTTTAGCATTTCTTCCTGCAGCTTCTGAAGTTGCTGCATCATCTGCTTCTGTCCACCACCGAATCCACCACGTCGTCTTGCCATGTCTCAATTTGCCTCCTCATCAGCCGCCAGAGGACGGCTTTCTATCCCCGCAATTCGGGCACCAAATTTCTCGACAGCCGCCTGGATCACCGGGTCCTCGGCCGCTTGCTGATACCTGTCCTTTGGTCGCCTTTTCTGAACCTCCTGTGCGGCCGCTCCCTTGTCGATCATCACGCACTGCACACGAACCCTGACGCCTAGCACCCTTTCCAACATGGCCGTTACCAGCGATTTGTTCTTTGGTTCTTCGACCCGCTGTCGATGGAAGGGGTAGAAGAAGGCAAGTGTTACAACATCGCCTTCGACGGCGATGGGCCTACAGTCCTTGAGCAGTGCTTCTACCATCCGGCTGTGTGGGCGAATTGCTGTCAGTAACTCATCCCAATTGTCTCTTACCGCAGAGATCTCTATGCCGCCGCCGGCCGATGCCGGCCCCCCATCGACTGCCTCACTGTCAATTTCTGGCCCTCCATCCGTGTCTATTGCTGAAGTGGCCGGCTGCTCGGCAACTGTGGCTAAAGCCTCAGGGCCTTCGACCTCGTCCCGGGGGTCGCCGCGCAATGCCCTTTCCTTTGGCGTGGGTGATGACGAAACCGACCCTCCCGCTGGTGTCAGCACGCTTGATGACTTTCCCGACCTCTCAACCGCCGGCCCAGACAAGTCTCGATCAACCTGCCCTGAGGTCTCCGTGCGTTGTGGGTGGGGCGGGGCCTCACGTATTGCCGGCGTCGATTGGGCGGCAGGAGCTACTGGCCCCGCCGCATCCAGCGTCATCTCGACAAAGGCCAGTTCCAGGGGTAACTGCGGCTGTGCGCCGATCTTCAGGTTGAAGTCGGCCTCTGAGAAGCAGCGGATAATCTTGAGAAGCCGTCGCGCCGGCAGGCTCTCGACCTGGGCTTGCAATCGTAGAAGTGTGGCGTCGGTCACGTTCACCAGACTACGATCGCCGGCTTGCAGCAACAACAGACTTCGCAGGTATTCCAGCAATTGGCGCGTGAATTGTCGGGGATCGGCACCAGCGTCCACTGTCTCGTTGATTAGGGCCAGGCCATCCGATATGTTCCGATCGATAAGGTGGTCCACAAGTGTCGCTACAGCTTCGCCGGAGACGGAACCCAACAGCGTTTGGACCTGCTGGAGCGTGATGGTACCCTCAGCGAAGGCAAGCAATTGATCCAGGAGGCTTTCTGAATCTCGCAGGCTGCCGGTGGCGGCCCGGGCGATGGCTTCGAGGGCCGCCGGCTCGACAGCTACACCTTCCGCCCCGCATATTCGCTCCAGTTTCCCGATGATAGATTGCAGGCCGACGCGCCTGAAATCGAAGCGCTGGCAGCGGGACTTAATTGTCTCCGGAATCTTGTGGGGCTCGGTGGTCGCCAGCACGAATAGGGCGTGGGCCGGCGGCTCTTCCAGCGTCTTCAGCAGCGCGTTGAAGGCTGCGTTGGACAGCATGTGGACTTCGTCGATGACGTACACTTTCTGCCGCGCCTCGTTGGGGGAGAAGTTGATCTTCTCGCGCAAGTCGCGCACGTCGTCCACGCCGGTGTTCGACGCAGCGTCGATCTCGATGAGGTCCAGGTGGGAACCGTCGCTCATGGCCCGGCAGATACGACATTCATTACACGGTCGTTCGTCCAGCGGAGCCAGGCAGTTCACCGCTTTGGCGAGAATGCGTGCTATCGTTGTCTTGCCCGTACCGCGCGGGCCAGTGAAGAGATACGCGTGAGCTACTCGTTCCGTCGCCAGCGCATTGCGCAGTGTCTGTGTTACGTGATCCTGTCCGATCACGTCATCGAACATCTGGGGGCGCCAGCGGCGGTAGAGAGCCTGAGTAGCCATTCAACCTCCTTCCTCGGAAGCCAACTTAGGGTACTTAGTTTACCATCAATAGCAGGGAAACGCAAGTGCCTTTTTGTCCCACCATTCGTTTCCTGCTATAATTGTGCGCTGGAGGGACAACCCATGGCAAAGGCCGAGCCTGTGTTGAAACGAAAACTGGGGCAGCAAACTCGCCGGCGTGCAGAGTCAAATGATCCTGCCACATTGATTCACCGTCTGTCCACCTTACGCTGGTTACTTCCACTGATAATCTTCCTGGTTGTAGTTGCACACCAGGCATTAGAGAATCACGGGGTAAATGAATGGCCAGCTTTCTATCGTTTCCTTTCAGGTATCGCCGTATACGGATTCGTTGGACCCATTGTTACTTTCTTCACCCTCAATTGGGTAATTGGCCAATTGAGGGAGAAAGAAAAGGCCGAAGCCAGGATAAGGCAACTTAACAGAGATCTGGAGCAGCGCGTCACAAAGCGAACCGAAGAATTAGCACAGGCTTACGAAGAATTACGGTTGCGGAATGAGGCTCTTCAATCCGCGAACGAGGAGCTCAAGGAGCTTGACCAACTGAAGTCCGACTTTGTCTCCATGGTCTCCCACGAGCTGCGCGCTCCTCTTACCAACATCAATGGCTCCATTGAATTGATGTTGGCGGATGGGGACATGGAGTCACAATCACAGCGGACAATGTTGCGCATCATCGGTGAGCAGAGTGCGCGGTTAACACGCTTGGTTCAGGGTATTCTGAACGTGAGCCGGATTGAAGCGCGCAAGCTGGAGATCCATCCGCAAGCCGTTGATGTCAGGCCACTGATGCGAAAGGTTATCGAGAATCTTAGTCGGAGCGATGATTCACATAGATTCGTGATGCCGCCTGATCCTCTGCCGATCGTTCAAGCAGATCCAGATCGCCTCGAAGAGATTCTGGCCAATCTGATCGATAACGCTGTGAAGTACTCTCCCGAAGGCGGTACAATCACCCTGTCGGCGCAAGAAAGTGATGGCCGGCTCATCATCTCGGTGAGTGATCCAGGTGTTGGAATACCAGCCAAGGAGCTCGACAAGATATTCGACAAGTTTCATCGTGTAGACCGGGGAGATGCGCGAACCACCTACGGGCACGGGTTGGGTCTGTACATCTCCAAACGTTTCATCGAAGCCCACGGCGGTGACATATGGGTCGAGAGCAGATTGGGGAAGGGTTCTACATTCAGCTTCACCTTGCCCCTAGCCGACCAAGAACGTTTCAAGCCCGGATTTGCGATAGCAGGAGAAAGGATCGTTGCCGATGGCAGTGGGTGACAAGATTCTCGTCATCGACGATGATACGACTTTGTTGAACCTGCTGCGGCAGAGCCTGGGCAAGGCCGGCTATCAGGTGACCACGGCCACTAATGGACTGAGTGGCCTGCAAACGATGTACGAGGAGCGTCCTGATCTAATTGTCCTGGACGTCATGATGCCCCGCATGGACGGCTGGGAGACTTGCCGGAGGATTCGCGAAATGTCTCAGGTACCCATAATCATGCTCACCGCCAAGGATGAGGAGGCCGATAAGATCAGGGGGTTTGAGTACGGCGCAGATGATTATGTCACCAAGCCTTTTAGCTTTGCTGAGTTGACTGCACGCGTTGCGGCCGTGCTACACCGCACACGGCAACGGCCGCCCCATCGCCGGCCGGCCATCCATCGCGTGGATGAACTGGTCATTGATCTAGAAAACCGGCGCGTTACCAAGAGCGGTGAAGTCTTAGACCTGACACCGACCGAATACCGCCTGCTCGCTACACTAGTTGAAAATGCCGGACGGGTTCTCTCTCACGAGCAGTTGCTAAGCGATGTCTGGGGCCCCGAGTACGTTGATGACACCGGCTATGTCAAACGATACATCTGGTATCTGCGGCAGAAACTGGAGGACGATCCCAGCCAACCTAAGTACATTCTGACGGAGCGTGGGTTCGGCTATCGCTTCCGAAGGGACTGACCCTGTTCTACAGGTTTTATAATCCTGACCAGCAGGTAGTTGATTTGATCGCCGAAGGTTACTATTCAGCCCCCCGCTGCCGGCGGTTGAAACCGCGCCTACCATTGCGAAGCGCTGT
>JBHHXF010000296.1:0-5060 GCA_046756905.1 Anaerolineae bacterium
CCGTTCGTAGTCAGGCACGCAACGAAGTGGAGTGCCGTCGTGCGTACGCCACTCCGCTCCGTTCATCCTGAGTCCCGTCGAAGGGCTGCGTGGCTTACTACGAACCTTCTACAGGGGAATGTTTCCATGCTTCTTCGGTGGGTTGCTGTCTCGCTTATTCTGCAACATGTCCATGATGCTGATCAGCCTTGGGCGGGTTTCGCGTGGCTCGATCACATCATCGATGTAGCCGTACGAGGCTGCTACGTACGGGTTGGCAAACTTGGCGCGATATTCCTCTACCAGCTCATCGCGGCGGGCATCTGGATCGTCAGCCTGTGCAATTTCGCGGCGAAAGATGATGTTCACTGCGCCTTGTGGTCCCATCACAGCGATTTCGGCGTTGGGCCAGGCGAGAACGATGTCGCCCCGGACATGGCGGGAGTTCATCACGTCGTAGGCGCCGCCGTAAGCCTTGCGCGTGATCAACGTTACCTTGGGGACAGTTGCTTCACAGAAAGCGTACAGGAGTTTGGCGC
Organism: Anaerolineae bacterium; assembly: GCA_046756905.1. Classification (GTDB taxonomy): domain Bacteria; phylum Chloroflexota; class Anaerolineae; order Epilineales; family JAANWY01; genus JBHHTZ01. The sequence goes on from JBHHXF010000296.1 coordinate 519, forward strand.
CGTGCTTGATGATCCCCCCGTGCTCCTGTGCCAGGCCGGGCATGAATCCCGGCACATCCTCGAACACCACCAACGGGATGTTGAAGCAGTCGCAGAAGCGCACGAAGCGGGCTCCCTTGATCGACGAGTCGATATCTAGCACGCCGGCCAACACCAGCGGCTGCTGGGCCACTATGCCGATGGAGCGGCCGTTCAGCCGCGCAAAGCCGACGATGAGGCTCTGCGCATAGTGCTCGTGTACTTCGAGAAACTCCCCATCATCGACGACACGCCGGATAACCTCGTGCATATCGTACGCTTTGTTGGGGTTTTCGGGAACTATGCTGTCCAGAGATTCGTCCATGCGGAGTGGGTCATCCGTTGGGGGCACAACGGGCGGATCATCCATATTGTTCTGGGGGATGTAACCCAGCAACAAACGCAACGTCGAGAGCGCCGCTTCCTCACTGTCGGCGGCAAAATGGGCCACACCGCTCTTGGTGTTGTGTACTACCGCTCCTCCTAGCTCCTCGAACGTCACATCCTCGTGAGTCACAGTCTTGACCACGTCCGGCCCGGTAACAAACATGTAGCTGGTATCCTTGACCATGATCGTGAAGTCTGTCAGGGCCGGCGAATACACAGCGCCGCCGGCGCACGGTCCGAGTACCGCCGAGAGCTGCGGTACAACGCCGGAGGCCAGGACGTTCCGCAAGAAGATGTCAGCATACCCGCCCAGGCTTAGCACACCCTCCTGAATTCGGGCACCGCCCGAATCGTTGAGGCCGATGACGGGCGCCCCGTTCTTCATGGCCATGTCCATGATCTTGCAGATCTTCTGCGCATGCGCCAATCCCAGCGATCCACCCAGGACGGTAAAATCCTGGGAGAAAACATAGACCAGCCGGCCATCAACTGTGCCGTAGCCAGTCACGACGCCGTCGCCCATGAATTTCTTGTCCTGCATACCAAAATCATGGATGTCGTGAGTCACGAACGTATCCAGTTCCTGAAAGCTGTTGTCATCCAGCAGGAGGTCCAGCCGCTCGCGAGCGGTCAGCTTACTCTTCGCGTGTTGTTGTTCAATTCGTTTCGGACCCCCGCCGAGGGCTGCCTGATTCTTGAGCTCTCGCAGTGCGGCAACCTGTGGGTCAACTCCAGATTCAATCAGTGATTCGATCTGGCGTGCGTGCTCTTTGACGAAATCCCTCAACTCAACAGCCATAAAGCGTCTCCTCTGATTCATAGGTGGCTAGATGGCTGGATGGCTGGATGGTATGCAAGCCAACAAGCCAACAAGCCATCCAGCCATCTAGCCATCCAGCCATCTAGCCATCCAGCCATCTAGCTATTCTTGTAGCAGATGCCGTGCAATCACCATCCGCTGAATCTCCGACGTCCCCTCGTAAATTGTTGTGATGCGTGCGTCGCGATAGTAGCGCTCGATGGGTAACTCTCGGGAGTATCCCATACCACCGTGAATCTGGAGTGCCTCGTACGTCACCCAGTTGGCCGTTTCCGAGGAATACAGTTTGGCCATGGCGGCCGCATCGCTAAATCGGTCCCCACGATCCTTCTTGACGGCAGCGCTGAAGGTCAGCATGCGCGCCGCCTCAATGCGGGTGTGCATGTCAGCCAGTTTGAACTGAATGGCCTGAAATTCGGCAATCGGCTGCCCGAACGCCGTCCGCTCTTTGGCGTACTCGACGGCCGCCTCGTACGCAGCCATCGCTATACCGTTGGCCTGCCCCGCAATCCCGATTCGGCCGGCATCCAGGACCGCCAGTGCAATCTTGAACCCCATGCCGTCAGTGCCAATCTGGTGATCAGCCGGCAGGCGACAACTGTCGAACATGACCTCACAGGTTGCGGATGCACGAATCCCCAGTTTGGGCTCGATCTTGCCCCGCTCGACTCCGGGTAACGAGGTGTCGACTACGAAGGCGCTGGTCCCCCGATGGCCGGCCTGCGGGTCGGTCGCTACGAAGGTTATGATATAGTCGGCCACGGGTCCACTGGTGATCCAGGATTTATGTCCGTTGATGACCCACTCGTCGCCATCTCGGACTGCCGTCGTGAGCATGTTGCCGGCATCGGACCCTGACTGCGGCTCTGTCAGCGCATACGCGCCGATGGCTTTGCCGCTGGCCAAAGGTATGAGAAAACGCTCCTTTTGGTAATCGGTCCCGAACTTCTCCAGGCCGTAACAGACCAGAGAGTTGTTTACCGACATGACGACGCCATGAGAAGCGCAGACCTTAGAGATCTCTTCCATGGCGAGGACGTAGCTCACGGTATCAGCGCCGGCGCCGCCCCATTCAGGCGATACCTCCAAGCCCATCAGGCCCAGCTCTCCCATCTTATTGATCGTTGCGTGGGGGAATTCACCCGTCTCGTCGATCTCAGAGGCGATGGGGGCAATTTCGTTCTGAGCGAAGTCCCGCGCCAGGTCTCGGATCATGCGTTGCTCTTCGTTGAGCTGAAAATCCATTCTTCCTGCCCTTCCTTTCGAGAACAATCGAGCGACCTTGCTGCAAGATGGCAACTCCCTTGGAGAGGTACTCAACGATGAGGTACGGGGTAGATGCTGAATGTTACATCAAAACAGTGGGCATGTCAACCATGAGAGCTGCCCGGCCCAGGGTAATCGCATCTAAAGTGGCTAGCCTCACGTCAAGCTCAAGATCAGCATCCCTAGTAGCACGAGACGACGTCGAGTGCGTATCGAGGGGTGCGGGTTTGCGGTGTCCCGTCGCGTGAGTCGCACCCCTCGATACGGTCAAGACGGCATTTTCGGCCGAAAACGCCGTCTTGACCTACTCGGGATGCTGGTCTTGACTTGAATTCGAAGAAGATGCGATTGCCCTGCTGCCCGGCCTGCTGGTATCCATCTCTCGGATGTGCTCGATCTGCTGCTGGTTCCACTCGTCGTCGGAGTAGGGTGTGTTGAACCAGGCATCGAGGATTTCTCTAGCAACGGCTTCGGGGGTGGCGCGCAGGCTCAGAGCAAGCACGTTAGCGTGGTTCCAGATACGGGCACCTTTCGCTGTTTCTGCGTCGTGAACCAGGGCTGCCCGGATGCCGGCCACCTTGTTGGCCGCGATGGTGCAGCCCGTGCCGGTCCAGCACATCACGATCCCTTCGTCGGCTTGGCCTTGGGCGACGCGTTCGGCCGCCTCGCGGGTCACAACGGGCCAGTCCATTTCCTGGCCGGCCTCCGGCCCGAAATAGAGCACCTCGTGCCCCCGCTTCTCCAATTCCTCGATCACTGTGTCCACCAGATGTGTTCGTTCGTCCGTACTGAGCGCGATTCTCATGAGTCGATCCTCCCGAAGTATTGTGTTTCGGTGACAATTATATCCGATGTCGGCTGGCGGTGAAGTCGCAGTCTCGCCGTCTGGTCGATAGCTTTCACCAGGTCCCGGAACCTGAGAGACGCCTGATTTGCCGGCCCGCCGGAGTGGTGCTATCATCGTGCCACACTATGACTCAGACGATCAGCACGACCACTGACCTGTTCTGGCCCTACATCACCGCCGGCCTGCCCGGCATTGGCGGGGAACTGAAGGCCGACCTCGTAGACTTTGTCGTTGAAGAGCTGCCGGCCTACGAGCCCAGCGGTGAGGGCGAGCACACGTTCATCACCATCGAGAAACGGGGCCAGAACACTCTGGACGTTGTCCGACAACTGGCGTCGGCGCTGGGAATACGCCAGCGGGACATCGGGTTTGCCGGCCTCAAGGACCGCCAATCCATTGCCCGGCAACGGCTTTCCGTGCCGGGCATTCAGCCTGAAGATCTGCTTGGTCTCACTCTGGATGGCGTGCAAATCCTTGACGCTGAGCGTCATCGACACAAACTGCGACAGGGCCACCTACGAGGCAACCGATTCCGCATCCGGCTCCGTGGCACACATCCCGAGACGGCTGAGCGCGTGCCGGCTATACTGGAAGTACTGACAACTCATGGTGTGCCCAATGGCTACGGGCCGCAGCGCTTTGGCGTCGCGCAGCAGAATCACCTGGCCGGCCAGGCATTGCTCCACAACGACCGGGCGGTGTTGAAGCAGCTCGATGTACCCAACCCTCGCTCGCGGCGCTTCCGCAGCCTTTACCTGTCGGCCTACCAGTCATATCTGTTCAATCGCTACCTGGCGCATCGGATCGACAACGGGATTTTCGACACAGTGATCGCCGGCGATGTGGCCAAGAAGCACGACACCGGCGGCCTCTTCATCGTGGAGAACCCAGAGGTCGAAGCCCCTCGGGCCACCGCCTTCGAAATCTCGGCTACCGGTCCGATCTACGGGTATCGGATGATGGAGGCGCGGGCCGAGGCCGGCGAGCTTGAGCAGGCCATCCTGGGTGAGGAGAGGCTCGCGCTGAAAAGCTTCCGCCCGGCGCGACTCAAAGGCACACGCCGCATCCTGCGTTGGCATCCTGACGACCTGGCGTGGGAACTCATCGCGGATGATCTCATCCTCCAGTTCACAGCACCGAAAGGGGCGTTTGCGACAGCGCTGCTGCGCGAGATTCGGAAGATTGGAGATTAGGTATTGGATAT
>JBHHXF010000297.1:0-5047 GCA_046756905.1 Anaerolineae bacterium
CGGCCGCACGGGCATAGCGGTAAACCTGCACGGCTCCAGCGAAAACGATGGCCAGCCCCAAGATGATTGCCCCTGCCAGGGCTATTGTGTACCGGGACACGATACCCGCCGCCCAGAGGACAAAAGGCAGCCCGCCCACGGCCAGGAACCCGACGGTTATCCACACGCAGCCTGCGCGTGCACGCCGGGCTGACACCTGGTCGCCGGCTACCCTCGTGGCTCTAGACCAGGTGTATGCGATGACGAATAGGAACACTACCGGCAAAAGTAGAAAGAGAATGGCCAGGAATGCCAGAACGTTATCATCAGTTGCCGATATTGATGCGACAATAATGCCGCCTACGGCGAAAACAAGCAGCGCTATTAACGTCACAATTGCCGGACGCAGCACCCACATCACCTTACCTCCACCCTGATCTCGCCGGATGGCGCGGAGGATAGGGATCCATCCGGCCGTACTTAGCACCAACGCGACCAGGGCGGTGAGGATTACCAATACCAGACCTTCGGGGAAAATGAGCAGAAACAGCCACTGGGATGGATACAGAGTCGAAAACGGAGTTGGTCCGGCCATGCCAACGACATGTCGCGACCAGACGCCAGACGGATCGCGTACTAAGACCCCCTCCGTACCCATCGCTACTACCAGCGTGTCGGAGCCATCTGGCGTGAAAGCCAGATCGTACGGTCCCACCACAATTGGTGGTCCCGGCAGTAGGCCGCCACTTCTGTACCGTTGCATAAACTGTCGCCGGCCTGCGGGTATCTCCCAGACGGTGTGCCACGTATTTCCCCCGTCCGCGGAGTATTCGACTCGCTCTTCGGCCTTGATTCGATACCGTGACTTAGGACGCCCAGGTTGAGCTACAACTACCTCGCCACCCAGCGGGCGAGCCACTTCGTCCCTTAGCGATTCAGGGATTGAGGCGACCTGCGACCAGGTTCGACCATTATCTGAACTCTCGTACAATCTCCATTCGTCGGAAGCCTCCAAGCGATAGGCTGGGCCATACTTCGTCAAAGCGCGCATTTCGCCGTCCTTAGCGACCAGACGGACAACGATCTCCTGGTAAGGCGGCGACGTGGCAACGCCGGCCAAGGCAGCCAGCGCCACGACCAACAGGCCGGCGCGGAGTGGCGTGCCCCCGTTGACGCGCGCGGCCTCATCGCGCCACAGCCTCCAAGCCGGCCACAGCACCGCCAGCGCGATCAGGTCAGTGGGGTCCAGTTCGACTGCGATCTGATAACCCAGTAGCGCCGAGATCGCTCGCACAGTCAATGCGTGTCCCAGCGGCGTAGCCTTGGCCAGCGCGAACCAGATGGCCGTGATTGTGATGGCTGTGCGGCCAATGGTCATGGACGGGAGCCGGCGTTGCCAGCCAAGGAGCACGCTGAGGAGGAGCGCCAGCAAGAAGGGGAAGAAAAACAGCCCGGCAAAGTCGCTAACTTTGCCGGTAAGCCAGGATGGCGCGACCACTTTGAACAGGTGATCGTTCAGCAGAAGCAAAACGATGCTGAACAGCGTGGCTGGATGTACCACACAGCGCAGGCTTGTGTCGATCCCCTCTCCAGCCCCAATCATTCTCTTCATTCGAGCCTCACAGGTCCTCTTCTACTTCATACGGTGTTGCTAGCTCCATAAGGAACTCGACTTCCTCATCCACCAGCTCGATGGCAGGCGCCGGCTCCACATCGCGGCCGCAGTAGGCGCGGTAGTTGCAGCGCCGGCACGGCCCATAGTCCTCGACCCTTGGAAAGCCATCCTCCGGCAACCCAACTATCTCGTCGATGAGCGCCTGCAACTCCTGCCGACTCCGCTCGTGGGCTTCCACCGAGTAAGGGAACTCCACGAAGCGCTCCGGGGCCTGGGCGTACCAGTACATCATGGAGATGCGGTCGGGCAATATCGGCTGGTCGTGGTTGTAGGACGCGCCGGCCTCGGCCAGGACGAAGGGGTAGACGCACGTCTGCATGTGCCGCGCCAGCTCGTTGCGGGCCGGCAATTGGCCCGTTTTCCAATCAAAGATCGTGGCTGCATCGGAAGGTGACACGATCAGCAGGTCGAAGCGTGCCACCAGCCACGAATCACCCATCGGAACGCTGAGCGTGGCCTCAGGCCAGCGCACGCCTGCCGGCAGGCGTGGCAGGGCATGGTTCGCGAAGGCCCCCCACCAGGCTTGCAGTCGGCTATCGGGGTTCCCTGCAATCAGCTCCGCCGGCTCGACACTGACGAACTTCTGATGCACCGCCTGGTGAAAATCGCGCCCCAACTCCATCAGCGTCTCAAGTTCATCATCTGCCTGGCTGAAAGGCGCCGGCCACACCAGTCGCTCCACGTAACGGAGCTTGAATCGCCGCCGGCAGATCAGGAAGTCTGCCAGGCTCCGTTGGCTGAAGCGGAGATTGGGTATTGGGTATTGGGTATTGGGTATTGGGTATTGGGTATCGGTACGTACTTCCTTCACGTTGCTACCGTCTCTTTCCTCCAATATCTAATATCCAATATCACCTTTGATAAACCTCTCCAACTCCTCCAACGCCAAAGCCTTCCCCTGCCGCATCCCGCTGCCGCTCCGGCTCCAACTGAGGAAGAGGTAACGCCGGGCGCGGGTGATGCCTACGTAGAGCAGCCGCAGGCGCTCGGCGATCAGCTCTAGCTTGGCGGACTCGGAGGCGCTCCAGGCCGGCCCTTCGGCGGGGCTCAGGGCAGGCCTCTCGTCGGCGTGCCCCATGAGGCCGCGCAACTGGGCGCCGGCTTCTTCGACCGGATTGCCCAGGCCCGCATGGTAGCCCAGAACCACATCATCCGACGTAGCGGGGAAGTCGAAGGGCGTAATGGAGACGATGTAGACCAGGTCCCACTCCAGACCCTTGGCCTTGTGAAGCGTTGTCAGGGTGATCTCGCCGGCGGCTGGCTCAAATCCGATCTCCTGCTCGTCCAGGCCCGGCAGTCGCAGCTCGCCCTCGGCGACGGCGTAGAGTTCGTCGGCCAGGCGGGGCAGGCGCCACTCGGGGTTGGCGTCCTGCAGCCGGCGCATGTGTATCGCAATCCGATGGGCGATGGCCAATTCGCCCGGCTTGTCAAACCGCTGCTGAGCCAGCGTCATCACCAATTCGTCCACCGGCATAGTGACGGCCTTGAAGCCTTGTGCCAGCACAGCCTGCATCCGCTCCAGCGTGTGCTCCTCTCGCGGGGACAGGCCACCCGGTATTGGGGGCAGGGTGTCCAGGATGGAGCGACCGGGTGCGGGGTAAACAAGCCCCTCGGGCTGCTGCACGCTGTTCAGCAGGGCCGTGATGCGCGCATGGCGGGGGCCTTGCGGACGGATGCCGGCATAGTCAACCAGGGCCTCGTACACGGCCACCAAGTATCGGCGGCTCAGTGGCTCCCCCAGAAAGCGAACCAGCGACGCCAGAGTGCGTGCCACTCCCCGGCTGGCCGCCGATGCCCGCAGCAATTCCACGTACGATGCCTGACGGTCCCTCAGCCGGCCCGACATCTGATAGCCGATCCAGTTGGTCGGAACCAGGATGGCCACGGTGTCGTTGGGGTGCTGGCCGGCGTAGCGAGCTGCCCGCGCTGCCACGCCATCGAGTTCAGCGTCCAAGTCGGCGTATCCGCGAATGACGATGCGGCTGTTGCGATCGTCCGGATTGGGCTGGGGGTCGCCGGCCGGCGTTGGCTCGATGGCCTGGAGCCGAAACGCGCGCTGGCGCACCTCGGACATCGGGTGATCATCGCTGGCCCAGCGGACCAGGTGATTTGCCAGATCAATGATGCGCCGGCTGCTGCGCCCCGAGTTCGGCAGATCGCGCAGAGTGATGTTGTCCCGTGCCAGGAATCGCCGGAAGTAATCCGGGTCCGATGCGGTGAAGGTCCCCATGATTGCCTGGTTGGGGTCGCCGACGCGCACCCAGTTGCCCGCCGGGCCGGCGATCCGCGACAGCATCTCCTCCTGGAGAGGAGTACTGTCCTGGGCCTCGTCTTCGAGCACGAAAGGCCAGCGTTGTCGCAGTCGATCGGCCACATCGGGATGCTCCGCCAGGACGGTGGCAGCGCGGCTGACCAGGTCGTCGAAGTCCAGCAGGCCGGACGTCTGCAACTGAACCTCGTATAGCTCGTAGATGCCGACGGCCATGTCCAGCAGGAAGAACTGGCCGGCCTCCTCCGGTTCAAGTGCCGCCAGCCGGGCACGGATCTCAGCCGGTCGGCGCCGGAAGTTCTTGGCCAGCCGAATGACGCCGCGCGCTACCTCCTGGGCGATCTCACGGCTCCGCCGCTGCGCTGGGGGATCGTCCAGGCCTGTCCTGAGCCCTGCCGAAGGGCCGGCTACCAGGGTCTGCCAGCGAGCCGGATTCGCCTCGATCCACAGCCGGGCGGCGGTTTCGAGCATGCGAGCGGCCCGCCGTTCGTCGGCCACCTCGAACTCCTGTGCTACGCCGGCCAGGGCGGGCTGCATCCGCACGATCTCATAGCCCAGGCTGTGCAGCGTCCGCACCTCGTAGCCGGCGTTGGGCAGCCCCCGGTCCCGCAGCCGCTGCCCAACCTGCTGCTTCAAGTTGTCCACCGCCGACCGCTGGTAAGTCACCATCAGCACCGCGCTGTCCAGCGCCTCCAGTTGCGTCGCGATCAGTTCTGCTGCCAGAACGGACAGGATGAAGGTCTTGCCGCTGCCAGGCACGGCCGACACGGCCATCATGCCGTTGCGGTATCGCAAGATCTCTTGTTGAGCAGGCCGAAGTTTAGGAGTCATGATCGGATCCGTGAAACGTAAAACGTGAAACGTGATGGCTATAGGGTGGGAATTGGGATGTTTTGGAGTAACTCGTTCAGCCTGTCTCGGTCAACAGATTCCAGATCGGTCTGGTAGAGAACGTGTTCCTCTCGCAGGGTGCGCCCGCGCTGTGGCGGCACCATGGTCAGCAACAGGCGGATGATCTGGGTGAGAAAGCGTATTCGATGCATTGCGACTTTTGCTCCCAGCACGTGCCGGCCTTTGAAGTACCAATCACGGCTTTCACGGGCTGAACCCAACGCATACTCATA
>JBHHXF010000298.1:0-5038 GCA_046756905.1 Anaerolineae bacterium
GCGAGCAATGAATTGCCCGCCTGCCACTGCGAAACCCGTTGAAACGGGTTGCCATCGGTGGAGCCAACTCGAAGAGAGTGCGTTTTCAACGCACTTCGCAGTATCAGCCGCGACGTCCTGAGGTCCCTCCCGAGCCTGTCGAGGGGCCTGTCGAAGGGGCGAATTCATTCGTCGGCTAGCTGGCCAGGCGAGTCGTCGCGTTACCGGATTAAATTCTCAGGGTTCATCAACTGCTGATAACATGGCGGCCCGAGTAGCTACGATGACAGATCAGAAGGGCATGGCATGAGCGAGGCACGTGGCTGGCTATGTGCCGTCGCTGCCGCCCACGCCGCTGGGTCCGATACCTGGACGGAGGACAGCGTGACGGCGCGGCGGGTGGCCGGCGGGTTCAACAACGCCCTGTATCGGGTCGAGGTTGACGGGCAACACTACGCCTGCAAGCTGTGCGTCGTTGATGAGCGCCGGCGCGCGGCCCGCGAGTTCGGAGCACTCAGCCTGCTCCACGCAGCAGGGATCGAGATCGCCCCGCAGCCGCTCTGGTTGGATGAAAGCTGCACCATCGTTCCCTACCCGGCTGTCGCCTACCGCTGGCTGGCCGGCGAGCCGCTCGGCTCATCGCTCACGGCGCAGCAGTTGGCGGCATTGCTCGACAGTCTGCAACGCTTGCACACCGTTCAGCCGGCTGACTTTGAGAGCTTCGACATCCCTGACGCCGTGTTCCACTGGTTTGACTTCGCGCCATACCTGGCTGAACTGCACGACTTCTTCGACGAGTACGGATCCTGGCTGGCTGGCGCCAATGGAAACGGACGAGAATTGTGTGATCGGTTGGCCCGGCTGGTCGACAACTGCACCAATGCTATTCTGACCTCAGACGTGAATCCGGGCCGAGAGAGCGTGTCGTTGCGCCTTTGTCGCGTGGACCCGAACCTGGCAAACACGGTGTGGGGCGGGGATGGCCGGCTGCGCTGGGTGGACTGGGAGTACAGCGGGTGGGGCGATCCGGCCCTGGAACTGGCGGACCTTCGCTGGCACGCGGCGCTGGTGGGTTTGAGCGCAGAACAGCACTCCTGGTTGCGGGACAACTATCGCCGGCCAGATGGCGACGACGCTTTCGAGGAGCGAGTCGCGGTTTGGGACCACCTCCTGGCAACACGCTGGCCTTTTCTGATCCTGCGTTGGCTGTGGAGCGAACACCACGGCCCCGACCGGGAGCGTTTAACCAGGCCGGCCGCCGATCTGATCGAACTGCGCGCTCGGCTTATCTGCTTCATCGAGAGGGCTGAGCAGATGGCGGATAGCGAAAGATCGCTTTAGGGTAAGAGTCGTACTTCGCTCCGGCTGGATCGCCAGATCCGGCCGCTGGGCAACGGGGGACAAGCAAATGACCACCAGCGAGAACGTACCAACTTTGTTCACCGTCCTGGACACGCCAATCAAGGTGAAGCCGGCGGTATTGGGCAACATTCTGGCATTGTGGGGCATGCTATCGTGGATGGCCGGCCGGCGGCGTCCCGAACGCTCCTGGCCGGCCCGCCTCCTGGTTGGCGGCCTGGCTATGGTCACACTGGTCATTGCCGACATCGGCCATGCCATGGCCCACATCGTTAGCGCGCGCTATGCCGGCGCGCCAATGGACGAAATCCTCGTTTCCCAGGAGATGCCGCGCACCATCTACTACGATAACGACGTCCCACCCCAGGCGCACCGCATGCGCGCCCTGGGCGGGCCGATCTACAGCGCGCTGGGTTTGCTGACCAGCCTGGCCGTGCGCCGCCTGGCACCGCGTGATTCGGCCACCCGTGAGTTGGCCGGCTGGTCGGCTGTCGGGCACGGCTTCATCCTGGGCAGCATCGCGCCGCTGCCGCCAGTGGACGGCGGCTCCATCCTCAAGTGGACACTGGTGGAGCGAGGCCGCACCCCTGCTGAGGCGGACGCCGTCGTTCAGCGGCTCGATCTGGCTATCGGCGGTGCGGCTACCGCAGCCGGCGTGGCGTTGGCTTCCCGGCGGCGTTGGCTACCCGCCCTGGGCTTGATTGGGGCCGGCGCGATTGCAATCGGCTCCGCGCTGGGTAAGGTTCGCTAACGGAAAGCGTCTTGACGGATTAGAACATCTGTGCTATACTTTGTATGGGCCCAGAAGAAATGTGGATCCGAAACAGCACAGTCTACAGCCAAAGGAGAAAAGGGAAATGGGAAATCCGTTCGCTCACGTGGAGATCGGCTCGCGCGACATGGAGAAGGCAAGAAGCTTTTACGAGCAGGCCTTTGACTGGAAGATCGACGTCACGCCGATGGGCGAGGGTCAGGTCTACGGCACCATCGACACCGGAACCCCACCGGGCGGAGGCCTGTTCGAGCCGGCCCCCGAAGTGCCGGTGGGCGTCACAGTGTACATTCAAGTGGACAACGTCGAGGAGGCCCTGGGCAAGATCGAAGGCGCTGGCGGGAAAATGGTGATGCCCAAGCAGGAGGTACCCGGAGAGGGGTGGTTTGCCCTCTTCTCGGACCTGGACGGCAACGTCCTGGGCCTGTGGGAGTCAAAGCCAGCCTAGACTCACCAGGCGACGTGACAAACCGAAAGGGCAGGAGGCCGAGTTCCACGGGACTCCTGCCCGCCCCATGCGAAACTCTCAGATGGCAAACCCACCGCAGATGGATTCGTGGCAAGAGCTGAATGCCCGGATCGTGACCTGTGAGGCCTGCCCCCGGCTGGTGGCCTACCGGCAGGAGGTCGCCCGCACGAAGCGGCGGGCCTTTCGGGATTGGGAATACTGGGGCCGGCCTGTGCCGGGCTTCGGCGATCGGAGCGCGCAACTGCTCATCGTGGGGCTGGCGCCGGCGGCCCACGGTGCCAATCGCACAGGACGCATGTTCACCGGTGATAGCTCCGGCAGCACGTTGACGGCGGCTCTGGAGCGCGCCAGCTTCGCCAACCAGACCACATCGGAGCATCGGGACGATGGTCTGGAACTGCGCGGAGCTTTCATCACTGCTGTGGCGCGCTGTGCTCCGCCCAAGAACCGGCCAACCCGCCAGGAACAGATCAACTGCCGGCGTTTTCTGGCGCGGGAGTTCGATCTTCTCTCCTCCGTGCAAGTAGTGCTGGCCCTGGGGCGTATCGCCTTTGATGGCTACCTGGCGCTGCTGCGGGACCGGGGCGTGGACGTGCCCCGTCTGGCCTTCCGCCACGGTGCGTGCTACGAGTTCGAGCCGCCTTTGCCCACACTGGTGGTTTCGTATCACCCCAGCCGGCAGAACACCCAAACAGGCCGGCTGACCCAGGCTATGGTAGACGGCGTCTTCGAGCAAATCCAGGAACTGCTGGCACAACCTTCTCTCGTTTGAGCGTAGCACAAGGTGGCTACGCCCCTCCCATCATAAATAAGGCCGGTAGCGCCGGCGGGGGTCGTGAGTTGTGGCGTGTCTTGCAGCCGACCATTCGGCTGCACCTCGACTCCCCTCTTCTTGTGGCCTATGCCAGCGAATGCTATAATCAGTACTTGGGAAAACTCAACGTTAACCCTCCCGCAGGTTGTCGATTCGACGTCAAGATCGGGTTAGAACGTGTGTTGCATAACATAATTAAAACCTGCGGGAGGGTGATCAAAGGCAATTCCCAAGTACTGATAATTCAAATATGCACATTTATGTAGACGAAGCCGGCAACCTGATCGGGCCAGAGGGCGAGGAGCGTATTTTTCTGGTTGGGACGCTAAAGACGGAGAACAACCGGGCCATTCGCAAACTGTTCGAGCGGGCAAAGCGCCATACTCTGCCGAAAAAGCAGCGACATCTGACTGAGATCAAGGCCAGTTGGGCCTCCGACCGTTTCAGGCAGCGCATCCTTCGCGGTCTATCCAAACTCGATGTGGAAGTACATCTGGCTGTGTGCCGGGTGGAACAAATGCCTTGGGAATTGAAAGGGCGTGAGGGTCTCGTTTACCTCCACCTGGTGCGTGAAACGATCAGGACGTGCTTGACAGAGGAAGCGCAAGAGACCTATGTCGTCATTGACAAACGGCAACTCCACGGGATCAGTAGGGCGAATTTCGACTTGCACTTGCGAGTTGCCCTGGCTCTTCACCTTCCTGCCAATGCGCGTTTGGAGATCATCCATCGGGACTCGACGACTGATCCTGGACTTCAGGCGAGTGACTACGTGTGTTGGGCTGCGTTTCAGAAATGGCAGCGAGGCGACCCAGAATGGTATGTGCTGATAGACAGTCGAGTTACGACCGAGAGGATTATCTGGGAGTAGGGCTAACAAAAAGAAGAAGCGGCACCCATCGGCATAGCCCCTCGACTTAGACCCCGCTCCGCGGGGGAACATCAAGGAATACCGATAGGACGTTTTACCCGCCTCATCAGATATAGTTTACCACCGAATGGCTGAAATGTCAACTGATCCACGTAGAAACGCCGAAACGGAGGAAGGGCAGAAATGGCAGAACTCCGAGGCGAATCTGTGAGGCTCCGCGCCCTGAGTCGGGAGGACCTGCCGGCCTTACGGCGCTGGCTGGACCTGCCAGAGGTGGGGCTCTTCGTGGGGCACCAGCAAGGTCCGGTTGGTCTGGCCGACATTGAGCGCTGGTTCGCCCAGGTCGTGGCCGATGAGAGCGAGCGAGCCTATGCCATCGAGAACGACGCCGGCGACCTGGTCGGCTACTGCGTCGTGAAACTGACCTGGGAGCATCGGGAGGCGCACCTGGGCGCCATCTGTATCGATCCTGCGGCCCAGGGACAGGGCTACGGGAGTGATGCCCTACGCAGCCTGGTCCGCTTCCTGTTCGATGAACTGGGCGTGCACCGGATATCGACCGGCACCCATGCGGTCAATGAGCCAGCCATCCGGCTGTGTGAGAAGATCGGTTTCGTGCGCGAAGGCACACAGCGGGAGAGGTGGTTCCACGCCGGCGCCTGGCACGACGCCGCCTTGTTCGGCTTGCTTAGGGCCGACTTTCAAAGCAAGCATAGCTACACTCGCGGAGGTGAGTGACGAGATGTCCGATTGGCATCCCACGTTGAACGGTGA
>JBHHXF010000299.1:0-5032 GCA_046756905.1 Anaerolineae bacterium
GCAGGGGAGTAGGGGAGGAAGAGGAAAGGGTGGCGGTGGGCGAGTTGCTGGTGGGTGACGTTATCCTGGTTCGTCCGGGCGAGCGTATACCGATGGACGGCAGTGTTGTGAGGGGCCGGTCAGCGGTTGACCAGTCGCCGATCACTGGCGAGAGCATGGCGGTATCGAAGGGGCCGGAGGACGAGGTGTTTGCCGGCACCATCAACCAGAGCGGTGCACTGGAAATCGCCGTGACTCATCGGGCGGAGGACAATACGCTGAGCCGGCTCATCCAGATGGTGGAGGAGGCCCAGGGGCAGCGGGCGCCGACGCAGCGCTGGGTCGATTCGTTTGCGCACTACTACACGCCGGCGGTGGTGGGCTTGGCGGTTGCGTTGGCTAGCGTGCCGCCGCTGGTTTTCGGTCAGCCTTTCTGGGAGCCGGCCTCCGGCCCCCACGGCTGGCTATACCGCGCTCTGGCCCTGCTGGTCATCGCCTGCCCGTGTGCGCTGGTCATCTCAACGCCGGTGAGCATTGTCAGCGCCATCAGCAACGCGGCGCGGAACGGCGTGTTGGTGAAGGGAGGCGCGTACCTGGAGGCCGCCGGCGCGCTGAGGGTCATCGCCTTCGACAAGACGGGGACGCTGACGCGAGGCCAGCCGGCGGTCAGCCAGATTCGGTGTGCCGACGACTGTTGCGCTGATGAGCGCGCGCGCCATGGTGGTGATGTTGATTGCGGAGATTGCGATGATGTGCTGGCGCTGGCGGCGGCCGTGGAGAGCCGCTCCGGACATCCGCTGGCTCAGGCGATCACCCTCGCCGCCGCCGATCGGGGGTTGGGTGAGACTTACGGCGCCGCCGAGGGGGTCACGGCACTGAAGGGGCGCGGTGTACAGGGTCGCGTCAACGGCCAGACGGTGACGGTCGGCAGCCACCGCCACTTCGACATGGCTTTTTCCCACGATGACCCCTTGTGCCGGCAGCTCGACCATGCGGAAGCTGAAGGGCAGACCACAATGCTGGTACACGACGGTGACACTGTTCGCGGTTTCATTGCAGTCGCGGACCAGGTGCGGCCCAGCAGCGTCCAGGCCATCGCCCGGCTGCGAGAGGTTAGAATCGAGCGGATCATCATGCTAACCGGCGACAACGAACCCACAGCGCAGGCGATTGGGGCGGAAGTGGGGGTTGACGAGGCGCGGGCTAACCTGCTGCCGGCGGACAAGGTCGGCGCTGTGAAAGCGCTGCTGGCGGAGTACGGGCAGGTTGGCATGGTGGGCGATGGCGTGAACGACGCGCCGGCCCTGGCTGCGGCCAGCGTCGGCATTGCCATGGGCGGGGCCGGCACCGATCAGGCGCTGGAGACGGCCGACATCGCGCTGATGGCCGATGATCTGCGCAAGCTGCCGTTTGCTATCGAGTTGAGCCGGCGGACCCGCCGCATCATCCGCCAGAATGTGGCGCTAAGCCTGCTAATCAAGGGCATTTTCATGGCGTTGGCGCTGCCCGGCTTGGCCACTCTCTGGATGGCCGTCTTCGCCGACATGGGCGCATCGCTCATCGTGATCCTGAACGGTATGCGGTTGATCTCATTTCAGGTATCAGATGTCACCCGGTCCCAAACTGCCGGTCGCCGGCGTCGCCCAGGCCGGGCCAGATGAAGCCGGCCGGCCAATGCTCGCCGGCCCGCGTCAGACGCTCGTCGATGGCAGCGATGTGGATCGGCACGTCGGGATGAGTGTTGCTGAGCGTCGCGATGCCTTCCGGAGCCGCGATGATCCCCACAAACTTGATACGGTCAGCCCCCCACTCCTTCAGAATATCTACCGTCGCTACGGCCGACCCACCCGTGGCCAACATCGGGTCCAACACCAGGCAAAGCTGCACGGTGGGCGCCACCGGCAGCTTGTTGTAGTACTCCACTGGCTGCAGCGTTCTTTCGTCGCGATACAGGCCGATATGCCATACTTCAGCCTGGGGTATCAGGTTCCAGATGCCGTTGACCATGCCCAGGCCGGCCCGCAGAATGGGCACCAGTCCGATCTTCTCCTGTACCGTCTGGCCTACGGTGGACGTAAGGGGTGTCTCCAGGGATCGGGCCTCGAGCGGCAGATCCATCGTGGCCTCGTAAGCCAGCATGGCTGCCACTTCGCTGATCAGTTCTCGAAACTTCTTGGGCTCCGTGCCCCTGTCTCGCAGCAGCGTCAGTTTGTGGTGTACCAGTGGGTGGGGTGAGGGAAACAGATTGGATGTTGTCACAGATTGCCTCCGGATGCCTGCTAGATCTTGGATGGTTTAGCTACACTTCTCTCCCAGGTGTTCGACGACGCACATGATGTCCTGGACAGTGATAAATCCGTCGCCGTCACAGTCGTGGGCGTAGGCCGGCTCGACTGGCTGTCGCCACAGGGCGGTCAGGGTGTCTACATCCGCGATGGTCACCTGTCCGTCGCCGTTCACATCTCCGACGAGGGGGCACGGCGTGCTGGTTGGCGTGGCGGTCGGTGTGGATGTGGCGGTTGGTGTCGCGGTTGCAGTGACCGTGGCTGTCGCCGTCGCGGTGGGTGTGCTCGTACTCGTCGGCGTCAGCGTGGATGTCGGTGTACCGACTGGCGCTGTGGTGCCGTACAACACCAGGGTCCATGAATTGAATGTACCGGTGTCGATGTTGGCGCGGTCGGCGACTCGCAACGTCCAGGTGCCGGCTGAGGATTCTCCCCAATTGCGCACACTTATGAACTTCCAGTTGTTATAGTTGTTTCCGCCGTCGTTCAAATGCTTCTCGGCGAGCAGACTGCTTGTCTCTGATGGGGAGATGAGTTCGATCTCCAGATCGCCGCGATAGGTGTGCGTCGCATCGAATATGACTTCGACGTGTTCGATAGTGAGGTCGTCACTGATCACGATGCTGCTGGTGATGCCGGCTGGGTCGTTGTCAGGTATCGGCTCATTCACGTTGATCACGCCTGACGAAACCGTAGAAACAGCCGAGACGTTGGTCCATGTGAGAGCCGCATTCACGGCAGCCTGCGCATGGATGCGACCAAAGCCATATTTGTGATTGATCAGATGGCCGGCGCCGTTGATGGTCCAGCCGGCATCGGCGGGGTCGTTTTGAGCGGCGGTTTCCACCAAAATGTGCTGCACGTCGCGCCAGGTCAGGTTGGGATTGGCTTCCAGCATCAGCGCCACCACCCCCGATGCCAGAGGTGTGGCGGAGGAGGTGCCACCAAAACCGGCGGTGCAGTCGGAATTATCGTAGCCATCCGCGCCCAGAAGGTCGGTGGTGGTGATACCTACGCCGTCGCCGCTGCTGGGGGCTGTTACCAGCATGGCCGCCCCAGGCTCGCTGTACCAGGACTGAACGCCGTTGTGATCGACCGCCCCCACAGCGATGGTGAAACGGGAGTTGGCGTATCCATCGTAGTTGACGTCGTCGTTTTCCGCGAGCCCATTGCCGGCCGCCCACACGTAGACGTTACCCAGGCCGTTCCGGCCGTTGGTGACGCCATCCTCCAGGGCCGCCTGGGTCAGGACGCCAGGTTTTTCCAGCCGCGCTGCATCATCCTGTGGTCCCCAACTGTTGCTGAAGATGTGGATGGTGTTGTATTGATACGTAAGGGCTGCGGCCTCATCCGCGTCGGTGGAAGGAGCTGAGATCAAACGCAGGCCGGCCAGACCCGCCCGAAACGCCGCGCCGACGCCGCACGCACTGCCATCATCCCGCGCTGCCGCCACGCCGGCCACCGACGTCCCGTGGAAGTCGCCGCTGCCCGGACTGGGATCAGGGTCGTTGTCGTTGAAGTCGTGACTGACTGCCGCCACGTAATTGGGGGAGAGATCGGGGTGAGCGTGCTGCAACCCGTCGTCCACAATGCCGATGACTACGCCGGCGCCCAGGATGCCTATGTCCCAGACTGGCACGACATGCACATCTTCGCCTGAGGCGCCGCCGGATTGGCCGGTATTCTGCAGGTGCCACTGGGCGGCGTACTGAGGGTCGGGGATGGTGACACGCGTGTGCTGTTGGCGTGCAAATTGCTGCTCGAACCACTCGATGTGCGTGTCGGTGCGCAATAACCTGGCAGTGAGCAGATCTGACTGCTGGGCAGCCAGCAGGTCAGCCTGTGGATCGGGTCGAGGGAACCGAAACAGGAAGGTTTCGCGTAGGGTGCCGATCTGGCCCAGGTTTTCTGCTCCGAGTTGTTTGGCTGTAGTGTCGGGGTCTGTGCCGCCGGCCAGGCGTACTGCCCACTCGTCCGTTGCGGTCCAATCGTCAGGCACAGGTGTGGGGGTTGGGTTGGCAGGAAACGCCTGACTGGATGGTTTCGCTCGGGCAGTCGGTGGCCTGGGCGTCTTGCCCAGCAGGATGAGAGATACGATTGCCGCCGCAAGGAAGGTGAGTTGAATGGACCTGCCAGGCCGGCGCTGTGTGTTCTGCGAAATGTTCTTCACTTCCTTCCTCCCATTCTCTCCCACTAATGTAAAGTTATACACCCGGCGATAGGTCGTGTGCAAGGCGGGCATGGTAGCAAAGTTGACGTGAGACGGGCCTCCGTCGGGCTTGGGCGGGAGTGACGCAGCGATCTCCTGTGTGAGTGCCGACCGGGGAGCATTGACGCTTACAACGAACTCGCGTATAATCCTCCTGCATGGTAGAGTCAACACCACAACCAGCCGGCCCGCGTGTTCTGGCTGGTCTTCTCGTTGCCGGCACTGAACCCTGGAGTCGCGCCCCAGTCTGCCGACTCTCCGCGAACGGAGTCCGACTCTGTATGGATAGGGAGGACGCTTCAAGGATGCCTGAGCCTGTCGACGTGCGTGTAGAAAAACTGGTAGCCGCCGTGAACCAACTTCCAGGCATTACCACCTTTGGCAGTTGCGGCGGTCACGTCGATCCAGGCCCGCGCCAGTGGCCGGCCGGCACCTGCTACGTGAAGTTCACCGCTTCCAAGGCCGGCGGCGGGATCGTTTCAGTTCACTTCATCAATTGGTTGCTGCGCGATTTCCGCCGGCAAGGCATCCCGTGGCGGATCGTCGGCCTGAGGCCGCC
>JBHHXF010000300.1:0-5026 GCA_046756905.1 Anaerolineae bacterium
ATCGAGGGCCGGATCGGCAGTGCCGTAACAACCTTCACCACGCTCGACGTGCGCGGAGCCAACATCACCGACGCCAACTTCGCCACGCTGGAGCGCGTCGCCCACTGGCAGGCTGCCTGGGGCATGTGGCGCGATCATTTCTGGACGGGCGTCGGCATCGGCAACTACGAAGCGGCCTACGCCGATTATCGGCTGCCGAAGTGGCCTGTCGCTCTGGGGCACGCGCACAACATCTACTTCAACATGGCCGCCGAGATCGGGTTCATCGGCCTGCTAGCGTATCTGGCTTTCCTCTTTTCGGCTGTGGCGCACAGTTGGCAGGTCGCTCGCCGGTCATCGGAGCCGGCGGGGCGCGGCCTGGCCATTGGCGTGTTGAGCGTACTGGTCGCCCTGGCTGTTCATAACTTCTTCGACAACATGTACGTCCATGGTATGGGCGTCCACATAGCCCTGGCGCTGGGGCTGGTGTCGGCGCTTGGAAGAGGGGTGGAATCATCACCATCGAAGATACTCAGTCGTTAGAAATCGATGCTGGAGCGCCGCCGGCTGAAATCTCGCTGAAAGACCGGTTTTTCAATCTGCGGACGCTGGCCTCGTTCGGCATCGCGCTGGTTCTGCTGTACTTCCTGGCAACTCGGGTGGACATCGACTTCCGAGAAGTCTGGGCTAACATGCAGCAGGCCAGCCCGCCGCTGTATCTGGCTGCTATCGTGATCTACTACTCGTCGTTCGCGGCGCGAGGCTATCGGTGGCGCCGGCTGCTCCACAATGCCGAAGTGGATTGGGACACCATGCCTCGCGTTCGCGATCTGGCCGAGATCATCTATCTCTCGTGGTTCGCCAACAGTATCGTGCCGGCCAAACTGGGCGACCTCTATCGCGGATACCTGCTGAAGAAGAACAGTGGGATCGCCTTCTCGCTGTCCATGGGCACGATCGTGGCCGAGCGTCTGCTGGATTTCGTCGTGTTGGTGACGTTGATGGTTGTGGCCGGCCTGGTCAGCTTCCGTGGCCGGCTGCCACAACAGATCATCCAACTCCTGGCCGGCACTTTCGCCGTTGTGATCGCCGTCATCGTTGGGCTGTTGTTCTTGCAGCGGTTTGGCGATTCGATTGGGCGCCGGCTGCCAGAGCGCGCCGGCGATCTGTACACCCGCTTCTCGGCCGCCATGCTGCTGTCCTTCCAGCGCTTCCCCGAACTGCTGGCCTACACCGTCACAGCATGGGCCTGCGAATCGGCGCGGGTGTGGTTCGTGATCCTGGCGCTGGGCGTCAGCTTGCCGGTGTCCATGGTCATCTTTCTGGGGCTGCTGGCCGCGCTGCTGACCACGCTCCCGCTGACGCCCGGCGGCCTGGGGTTTGCCGAGGCCGGACTGACCGGCGTGCTGATCCTGTACGGCGTGAACCAGGAGATGGCCGGCTCCATCGCCCTCCTCGACCGCACGATCAGCTTCCTCAGCCTGCTGATTGGGGGGTCTGTGGTGTATCTGCTTAGCAAGAAGACGTAGGGGCGAGGCAAGTCGGAGAGAAGGTTCTTTTGCAGATGGACCCTCAATCCGACTTGCCTCGCCCCTACAGGACTACGCTATGCGCATCGGAATTGACTTCACGCCGGCCATCCAGCAGCAGGCCGGCATTGGCCGCTACACGCGCGAACTGGTCCGGGCACTGGCACGGTTGGACACCACCAACCGGTACGTGCTGTTCCAGGCCAGCCGGCGTGCAAAGGAGCCGGCTGGCCAATGGCCCGACAACTTTCGCGTTCGGTCCATCCCCCTCACCGATCGCTGGCTGGCCATCCTCTGGCAGCGGCTGCGATTGCCGATCCCTGTGGAGACCTTCACCGGAGCTGTAGACATCTTCCACTCGCCCGACTTCGTACTGCCCCCTGTCCGGCGCGCGCGCACAGTCCTCACTGTCCACGATCTCTCGTTCCTGACCACGCCCCAGACGTCCGAGCCGGCGCTGCGCGCGTACCTGAGTGAGGCTGTTCCCCGCGCCGTGGCCCGCGCCGACCACATCCTGGCCGACTCCAGAAGCACGAAGCAGGACCTGGTGACCCACCTGAATGCCGATCCGGAGCGAATCACCGTGGTCTACCCTGGTGTTGATCCGCGATTTCGGCCCCTGGAGGAGCCGGCCATCGCTCAGGTCCGGGCGCGGTACGGCCTGGATCGCCCCTTCGTTCTGTCCGTCGGCACCCTCCAGCCGCGCAAGAACTACCCGACCCTCATCGAAGCCTTCGCTCGCCTGTATATGGGCGAGGCAAGGCGAATTGAAGGTGTATCTGCAAAAGAACCTGCTCTCCGCCTTGCCTCGCTCCCACGGAAGACCTCGGACATCGAACTGGTCATCGCCGGCGGGCAGGGGTGGCTGTATCAGGAGATTTTCGACACGGTGGATCGCCTGGGGATAGGTGATCGGGTCAGGTTTCTGGGGCTGGTGCGTGACGAGGACCTGCCGGCCCTCTACAACGCGGCCGAGGTTCTGGCCATGCCCTCGCTGTACGAGGGCTTCGGGCTACCGGTGTTGGAGGCGCTGTCATGTGGCACGCCCGTCGTCACGTCGGATGTTAGCTCTTTGCCGGAAGTGGCCGGTGATGCCGCGCTGTTGGTGTCGCCTCACGACGTCGAGGGCATCAGTCAGGCGCTGCAACGGGCGCTAACGGAGCCGGAGCTTAGAGCTGTACTGCGCGAAAGAGGGTTGATTCAGGCGAAACAGTTCACATGGCAAGGGGCGGCCGAAACCGTGCTTGGTATCTATCGACGAGTTATGTAGCTTGACAATGGCACATTATGATCGTAGCAAGCCACGCAGCGGAGCGGATTGCCGTCAGTGTAGCAGAAAGACGTTAACCCCGACGCCACTCCGCTGCGTGGCTTACTACAAACTCTGCGCCTGCCCTGGGCGTTGCGGCATCTATTCGACTTTGATTTTCTGTGCCCGCTTTTGCTGTGGTGCGTCCTGGTGCTCGATGCGCTCGATGGCGGCGTCGAGGAGCGAGCGCGCAGCCAGCAGAATCTCCCGCTGGGCTGCCCGCCGATGCTCCCAGAACTCAGCCGGCAACAGGGAGTGCAGACTCGACCTGAACTCGCCCCAGGCTTGTTCTACGTTCTTCACAGCTTTGTCCGGGTCTGCCTTTTTTTCGGTCATCACTCAACTCCTCAGCTTCTCACGTTTACCTGTTGGGCGAAGGTCTCCGCCCGAGCCCGTGTCGGCGGCGGTCTGGAGACCTTGCCGAACAGGAGGTAAGGCTTTCATGCCTCGGCCCCAATCGAAAATAGATGCTCCAGGTCGTAGCTGGAATACACCTTGAAAGCCATCAGGGTTTCTGTCCGGGTGATGTCCTGAACGTCCTGGATGTAGCCCGTTACCAGGTCGGCGATCTGCTCATTCGTCCGGGTGCGGAGGATGGCGACCAGGTCGTACTGGCCGGCCACCGAAAACACCTCCGTCACGCCCTGCAGCTCCAGCAGAGCCTGGGCGACCTGGTTCACTTTTGCGCGTTCCACGTTGATCAGTACGATTGCAGTTACCATGAATTGTTATCTCCCTTCGTTGATGGTGGCTTCTGTGAAACGTGAAGCGTGAAACGTGAGAACTTCAGGATGAGACACGCATCACGCATCACGCCTCACGTTTCACGGCCTGATCAAATCGAGGCTGTCGTGCACAAGCCGGCCTGCCGTTTCCTCGAAAACGTTAGTCAGCAAATGCTCGCTCAATCGCCTGGCCAGGCTGATGATGGTCAGCACGGTGGGCCGGCCCAGCGCGCGCGGAAACGTGCTGGCATCGCACACGTACAGGTTCCTGACCTGCGTCTGCAAATCCTGGTCCAGCATCTTCCCGATGCGGACAGTGGCGCTGGGATGCGTGCCTCGAATCGGCGTCACGAAGATCGTGTCCGGGGCACAGCCGGCCCGCACCAGAATCTGCCGGCTGACTTCGATGGCGTGATCGAAACGGGCCTGGTCGCGCTCCGTGATCGGCTTGCTGATGTCGTGTTCGCCGGCGATTCCCCCCGCCACCTCGTCTGTGACCTTGATCATCACGCCCAGCGTGCGGTTCCAGCGCGGCCAGGTCAGCGGGTAGCGAAGCCCCTTGAGGGCGGTGATGAGCGGGTAGAGCAACCAGGGATCGATGAGCGTGCTGAGCATGTAGCCGTGCTCCAGGTCCTCGAAACCGTAGGTCATGGGCGGCTCGTGGCCGATTCCCTCGAACTCCGACGCGCCGTAGACCATGACTGTCGAATCCATGGCCAGTCCGTGGCCGGCCTCGGTAAGACCTGAATTCTGCAAGATCAGCGGCGAGCCGATGCCGCCGGCGGCCAGCACCACCACATCGGCGCGGATTTGGAAGGGCTGGCCGGCCAGCGTGCCCTGCACGCCGGTGGCGCTGCCGCCCTCGACGAGCACACGCTCCACTTTCGCCTGGGTGATCAGCCGGCAGCCGGCTGCCACGGCCTGATCGATGTACTCGTTGGCGCTCCACTTGGCCCGACAGCGACAGCCCAACATGCAGTGCGCCCCGCAGTCGAAGTTGGGCGAGCGGGCCGGACTCATGAACTTCGGCTGTGGCTGCCACTCCAGACCGACTGACGCCGCCGCCTCGGCCAGGCGGGTTGATGCTTCGCCGCGCAGGTCAGCCGGCAGAGGCGCGATGTTCAGTTCGCCGATGGTTTCCTGGGCGTAGGCATCCAGGTCAATGCCGTAGTCGGTTTTGAACCAGGCCGGCGGTTCAGCAGCCGAGCCGCAGTACATGCTGGTGGCCCCGCCGGTCATCAGCGGGCGGATGATGTTGAGGCCCTCCCGCGTGAAGAGCAGGCTGGCACGGTCGGTGTACAACAGCGCGCCCAGATAGGTGCCGTAGTAGAACTTGCCCCGGTAGTCTCGGCCGCGCTCTAGCAGGATCACGCGCTGGCCGGCCCGCGCTAGTTGCCGCGCCACCGTCGCCCCGCCCGGGCCGGAGCCGGCGATGACGACGTCCGCTTCCAGATGTGTTCCAGGTCGGTTCATTGATCGCTCCA
>JBHHXF010000301.1:0-5013 GCA_046756905.1 Anaerolineae bacterium
CGTCGAAGGGTCAGCCGAAGGGATCCGGCGGGACCAGATAGACGGTTATCTCGAAACTGGCGCCGGCCTCATTAAGGACACTTGCTTCCCAATGCTTGCGCCACCAGAGCAATATCCACGATATTGATGACCTCATCACTATTTACGTCATAGTCGGCGACGAAGTCCAGCTCTCCGAGATGGGTTGACCAACGGCCGGCCACCGCCTGGACATCCTCCATGCCTACATCTGGCGGAGGCTGGAAGTCATAACAGGGTGTAGACGTCGCGGTGCTCGTAGGAGTGACTGTAGCCGTGCTGGTAGACGTCGGAGTAGTGGTGCTGGTGGGCGTCAATGTTGCGGTCGTTGTTGAGGTGGGTGAGGCCGTGGCTGTGCTCGTTGGCGGAGCAGACGGATTGGTCACCCAAACCTCGTCGATACCATAGCCATCGACGTCGATTGGGAAGTTGTCGTAGAACTGGAACTTGATCAGAAAGTGATCGTTCAGGGTGAGGCCGTTGGATGCCGCCTCGAAGTCCAGGTCGATCACATCGCGCCGGAAAGAAGACGGACCCCAGTTGAAAGATAACACTTTGTACCAGGTGGCGCCGTCATCGTCGCTGATATACACGCCGTCCAGGGTGTGGTTCTCATCGCTGAACTCTCGCCACCGAAACTCCAGCTCGGCCTGGCTCTGGCCGGCCAGATCAACCAGCAGCACCAGCGCGGCCGTGGAGTAGACTCCCAGAGCGGTGCGATTGTCCAGATAGGCGCTGAAGCTGCCGGCGTCAGGGTACGCCGGCCCAACCCAAACGCGCCCATCATTCGTCGCGTCGATCCACCAGCCGGCGCCCAGTCCGCCAGCCTCGAATCCGTCGTAGAAAGGAACGGAGGCTTTGGCCACGGTGCTGAAGCTCCACACCGGTCCTGTGGAGCTCCCAGATCCGTCATCGGCGATCACTTGCCAGTAGTAAGTGGTGTCGAGAGCCAGGGAGCCAGGCGCGCATTGAGGCGTGGCCACATCGCTACATGCCAGGGTGGCCGGCGGGTTAACCGTGTCCAGATAGATGTCGTAAGTCACGCTGTCGCCGTCGGCGTCGCCGCTCGTCCACTCCAGCGTCGATGGAGGGTATGCATTCGTGGCACCATCAACTGGGACCGGGGAGCCGGGCACGTACGGAGGATTGCCACCCGATGCGTACACACGCACCTCGTCGATGGCATAACCGTCGGCGTTGATCGGATAGTTGTCGTAGAACTGGAACTTGATCTGGAAGTGATCATTGAGAGTGAGACCGTTGATCGTGGCCGCTGCGTCCATATCGATCACCGCGTTCTGATAGGACGACAGGCCGTTGTTGAAGGAGAGCACCTGATACCAGGCCGCACCATCGTCGTCGCTGATGAACACACCATCCTCGACGTGATTCTCGTCGCCGAACTCCCGCCACCAGAAGTCCAGGTTCACGTCGGACTGGCCGGCGAGGTCGATGGTGAGAATCAACGCTGCCGTAGAGTTTATGCCATCTGCCACGGCGTCGTCTAGCAGAAGGCTGTATACGCCGGCGTACGGCGCATAGCTGCTCACCAGCGCCTCTCCGTGATCGGTGGAAGACACAGACCAGCCTCGCCCCAGCGTTCCTGCCCTTTCGACAAGCTCAGGACCGCGCTCGAAGCCGTCGTAGAAGGGAAAACCGGCCACCTGCCCATCGGCCGTCGTGAAGTGCCACACCGGCCCGCTGACGGTATCGGCGCCATCGTCGGCCACCACTTGCCAGAAGTATGTCGTGTCGGGGCTGAGAGCTCCAAGGGCACACGTGGTCGAGGTCGCGTTGTCACACGCCAGCACGTCGGGGGAGGGGTCGCCGGCCTCGACGAACACGTCGTAGCTGAGCACATCTGCGTTGGGATCGTGGCCAAACCACGCCAACTCCGCATTGAGGATGGTTCCCGCGTGGTCGGGCGGTCCGGGCGATACCGGCGTGCACGGGGACACCTGAGTATTCATCTCGACTGCATCCAGAGCCATTTGCGCGCTGGTGCAGGTCGCCGAGCCGGCCCCGTAGAGGTCGTAGCAGGCATTGAGAGTAGCCAGGTATGCATCGCCGAAGTTGGAGATAGGCGTGAGGTACTGGGATAGAGTCCGGTAGTAGATTTGTCCTGTGTCCGGCCGGCCTATCCCTGAGACCGTGAATCCATTGTACGTGTCGCCGGCTGCCATGAGGTAGGCGGCATGGTTAGCGATGCTGCTGTTGGTGTGCACGCCGCCGTTGTCGCCGGTGGTACACAGGTATTCACTCAGCTTGCCCGGATCGCCGAAGGCGGCTGGGTTGGACAGACTGCGAATGGCTCCGATAGCCAGGTCCTCGCCTTGCAACCAGTCATCGTCGTCCACCATGACGCTGAACACGTCGGAGAAGGACTCGTTCAACGCGCCCGATTGGTAGCTGTAGATCAGGCCGGCAGTGTACTGCGTGACGGCGTGGGTCCACTCATGCGCCACCACGTCTTTCACAGCCCAGCCTGGCCCAAACCGGGTCTGGGATCCGTTCCAGGATGCGTTGGCCCAGTTGTCGTAGCGCACACTGGCCTTCATGGTCGCGCCGGCGCCGTTGAACCCGTCGCGGCCGAAGTTCGTAAAGAAATAGTCGTAGGTGTCGCCAGTGAAGTTGAACGCATCTACACAGTCGGTCGAAGGTGTTCCGCTGGGGCCGGCCTCGTTGTAGCACAGCGTCCCCGGCAGAGTCGTGCCGCCGTTCAGGTCGTAAATCTCACGATCCTTACCCGTCTCGAGGTCGTTGTATCGATACAGCGTCTGCCCGGTCTCGGCGTCGATGAAGACGACCCAGATGGCCGGCACGGCCGGATCGTCGATCACAAGCTGATACGCCAAGTAGTTCCGGTCGGGGCCATAATCCAGCAGGGCGGGGTTGAAAACCAGGAGATGGTTCTCGCGTAAGCTCGGTCCGCTGCTCGCCCCAGCGCCCAACTTGCCTGTTTCCGATTCACCAGAGGGAGCCAGGTCCTGGCTGGCCCGTGCGTAGGCCTGGGCCGGCGTGAGCACCGGTTTGGCGGGCACTTTCGCCTGGGGAGCAAACTTGCCATTCACAGCGACGATTTCGTTGTCCGGAGTTAGATGGACGATGAGCGTGCCTCCGAACACGGACCATGCCCGGACGCGCTGTGTCAACCGCACGTGACGCATTCCGAGATCGTCCTTCTCTATCCGGTCGACTGACAGTTCCCCGGCGGGATTGGTCATGCGGAACAGCGGAGCGTACTCGGTGAAGAAGCGCAACGCCACACTCTGCGCTGGTTCCATTGAACTGGGGGCTACAGTGAGCGGGAGAGGCCGGCTGCGGTCGGCGGCGATGAAATCTGGAACACCGGTGCGCTCATGCCAGGCGATGGTTGCGCCGCGACTCAGGAGTGACTGCACAGCCCGCCACGCGGCCGGGCTGAGGTTCTGCGGTGTGGGGGATCCAGTTTGCAGCGCCGGCTGAGCCCCGGTAGGGATGGTGGCCAGGAGTATCAACAAGGCGGTGATTAGAAGGAGCGAAAACCACCGGTCACGGGTGAAACGCATCATAGCACATTTAATTATAACACTTCTTGAACATCTGCCAACCTCACCCATCCAAAAATGGCGTAAATTTTTTTCTTTCTGGACTTGCCGGCCATTCGGGACTAGACTTGCGAGCATGACGAAGAAACCGCCCCTGACACAAACTCGCATCTTCTGGTTCTGGCTCCCCCTGGCAGCAATGTGGCTGATGATGGCGTTTGAACAGCCGGCCATCGCTGCGGTCGTGGCGCGGCTGCCAGACCCAGAGCGCAGCCTGGCAGCCATTGGGGTCACTTTCTCCCTGGCTCTCATCGTCGAAAGCCCGATCATCATGCTGCTGACGGCCGGGACAGCGTTGTCGCGAGGTAAACAGTCCTATGAGCGGCTGCTGAACTTCACACACATTCTGTCGGCAACCCTCATGACGCTGCACGTGGTCATTGCCCTGACGCCGCTGTTTGGTTTCATTGTGGGTGGTCTGATCGGCGCGCCGGCGGAGATCATAGAACCTAGCCGGCAAGCATTCCTGTTGATGACGCCGTGGACGCCGGCGATTGCATACCGCCGGCTGTGGCAGGGGGTGTTGATTCGCTTCGATCGCACCGGGGTCGTCCCGCTGACTATTGCCGCGCGAATCGCTGCCAGCGGAGTGGTGCTGGTGAGCGGGATATTGACGCGCCGTCTATCGGGCGCGAGTCTGGGCGGACTGGCTCTCAGCGTCGGTGTCATTGCGGCAGCGGTGGCTTCGTACGTCTTCGCCCGTTCCACCATCCGCGAGCACCTTAGCTCACCCGCATTGGGCGATGCACCGCTGCCGTGGCGCGATCTGTTGGAGTTCTACGTACCGCTGGCGCTCACGTCCTTCATCACGCTGGTAGGGAGACCGGTGCTGACTTTCGGCCTGGCGCGAGCGCCGCAACCGCTGGCATCCCTGGCCGTCTGGCCGGTCATTATGGGGTTCATCTTTTTAGCGCGCTCGTTTGCCTTCTCATATCAGGAGGTGGTGGTGGCGTTGTTGGTTGATGGGCCCAGTTTCGAGAAATTGAGCCGCTTTACCATGGGGCTGGCTCTGTTTCTGAGCGGTCTCTTCGCCCTGATCGTGATCACGCCGGCAGCTCGCTTGTGGTTCGAGAAAGTTTCGGGCCTGACGCCTGATCTGGTAGCTCTCGCGCTCACTCCGACGATGGTTCTGGTCCTGCTGCCTGGGCTTGATACGTTGCTCTCATGGCAACGCGGGCTGATGGTGCACGTCGGGCGCACACGGGCGATCACGCAAGCGGTTGTGCTCGACGTGGTGGTTCTGGTAGTGGTGATGCTGGGTGTGGGGGCGGTGCTGCCGCTGGCCGGCGCGACCATGGCGGCTGTCGCCTTGACCAGCGCAGTGGGGGCGGAGTGGGTGTATCTGAGGTGGCGCAGCCGGCCTTCGGCGGCTCAGGTGCGGGCCGTTCCGGCCGGGCCCGGCGACTAG